>CAYFSD010000266.1:0-3456 GCA_964345705.1 uncultured Desulfohalobiaceae bacterium | reverse complement strand
ACGGAGAGCTGGTTCCGCCCATGGAGGCGGCGGCGGAGTACTATCTCAACTCCGGCCGCGCCTGGGAGCGGCAGGCCCTGCTCAAGGCCCGGCCCGTGGCCGGCGACCGCGGCCTGGGCCGGGCCTTCCTCCAGGAGGTGGCCCCCTTCGTCTTCCGTCGCTTCATGGATTTCCAGGCCCTGGAGGAGCTGCAGGGGATGCGGGACCGGATCCTGGCCGAGCAGAAGCGCGAGGAGCGGGATCTCTTTCGGGATGTCAAGCTGGGTCGGGGCGGAATCCGGGAGATCGAGTTCACCGTGCAGTCCTTTCAGCTGATCTACGGCGGGCGCTACCGGGAGCTGGACGAGCCGAACACCCTGGCCTGCCTGGACAAGCTCCGGAAGCTGGAGCTCATGCCCGAGGAAGCCGTGCTGCAGATGCAGCGGGACTATATCTTCTTGCGCCGGGTGGAGCACTGGCTGCAGCTGGACCAGAACCGCCAGACCCGGAGGGTTCCCCAGTCTGAGGCGGACCGGGAGAGGCTGGCCACCGCCCTTGGCTTCGCGAACGGGGCCCGGGCCTTCACCGAGGAGCTCGCGGCCTGCGGGGACAGGGTCCACGAGCACTTCACCGCCCTCTTTGGGTCTGGAAAAAGGAGACAGGAGTCAGAAGACGAGGAGCAAGAGACGGGAAACAGGGAACGGAAAACCGGAGAACAGGCATCCGGGATAGGAGATGGCGCGGGGGATGTCCGTGCCTATTCCCAGAGCCTGGAGCATGCTCTGGCCGATTTTCCCCTTCCGGTGAAAAGGATGGTGGCCTCGGCCCTGGAGAGCTTCTCCGGAGTGGGGGAGGAGCTTTTTTCCAAGCAGGTGAGCCGCATGGAGCGCTTTGTCCGCCAGGTCGCCTCCAGGCCGGGACTGGCCAGGATGCTGGAGTCCGCTCCGGACTGGCTGGAGCAGGTGATGCGGGGCACGCTCCGTTCGGGAATGGTCGCTTCCCTCTTGGCCCATCAGCCGGCCCTGGTGGAGGGGATCGCCTCCGCTGGAGGAGTGGAGCAGCCCTTCAGCGGATGGTCCCGGCGGGGGGAGAGCATCCTCGCCGGGTGTCACGTCTTCGACGAGGCCATGGAGTGGATCCGCCGCCTGCGGAACGAGCGTCTGCTCATGCTGGCCCTGGCGGAGCAGGAGGGCCGCATCTCCGCGGAGGAGGCCTGCGAGGAGCTGACCGATCTGGCGGATTTCGTGATCCGCCATACCTACGACTGGGTCCGGGTCCATCTGGGGCTGCCGGAGGACCTCCCCCTGGCGGTGCTGGCCCTGGGCAAGCTGGGCAGCCGGGAGTTCGGGTATCTCTCCGACCTGGATCTCATGTTTGTCTATCAGCCTCCAGGGGGAGCGGAGCAGGAGGCCATGCCCCAGAAGGTGGTTCGTCTGGCCCAGCGCCTGATGCGTATGCTGAGCACGCCGCTTCAGGAGGGGCCGGGCTACTCCGTGGACGCCGAGCTCCGGCCCAGCGGGAGCTACGGTCCCCTGGCGGTCACCCGCCAGGCCTGGCAGGATTACTATACCCACCACGCGGATGTCTGGGAGATCCAGGCCCTGCTCCGTCTCCGGGCCGTGGCCGGGGACCCGGAGCTGGGACGCGCCCTGGAGGCGACAGCCCGGGATCTCTGCAGTGTTTCCAGGGGCGGGGAGAGCGTGTGGCCCAGAATGTGCCATCTGCGCCGGCGCATGGAGAACGAGCGCGGCCGGGACGGGCCGGAGACCGCGGATATCAAGCTGGGATACGGCGGGGTGACGGATCTGGAGTTCCTGGTTCAGGCGGGGCAGCTGCTGGGCTGCGGCGGCGCGGCCAGGGAACAGGGAAGCGTCCTGCTGGCGATGGAGCCGGTTCTTCGGGATCTGGGCTTTTCCGAGGACCGGGCGCGGACCCTGCGCCGGATCCTCGTCACCTACAGGAGCCTGGAGCATCGCCTTCAGCTCGACGCGGACCGCAGCTCCCCGCTGGTGAGCGCCAGGCGCCTGGCCTCGCTGCAGCAGCTCGGCCTCTGGCCCCCGGAGGGGGAGGAGCTGTACCAGCTGCGGACCTGGGCCGACCTGAGGCGCATGCGGCAGCTGGTTCGGGGGTGCTGGAGCCCCTTTTGCCCGGGCGAGTCCGGAGAGTAGCCTTTTTGTCTGGGTGCCGCGGGAGCTTGCTCCCTGGCGCGGCATGTGTTCTACTCTTTCTTTTGCCCCACGAATCGAGGCGTTGCTTCAGTCGCCTTCGCCTTGCTCATTTCCACTATAATCCGACAAGTTAGGCATATTTTCATGCAAAACATCGTTGGAGATTCCATGGCCACGGAGAATACGCCGAATCGCGGCGAGCTCCTGCTGCGGAACACCCTGACCGGCTCCAAGGATCCCTTCCGTCCGCGCCACGGGGACGGGGTGAGGCTGTTCACCTGCGGACCGTCCGTGTACAACCGCCCCCACATCGGCAACTTCCGTTCCTATCTTTTTCAGGATGTCCTGCAGCGCTGCCTGGAGTACCGCGGACACCGCGTCCATCGCGTGCTCAACTTCACCGACGTGGAGGACAAGGCGGTGGCCGAGGCCAAGCGGCGAGGCCTGGCCCTGGCGGATCTGACCCGGGACAACGAGAATATCTTCCTCGAGGAGGCGCGCAGCCTGGGGATCAGG
The DNA here is from genome assembly GCA_964345705.1 of uncultured Desulfohalobiaceae bacterium. Taxonomy (GTDB): domain Bacteria; phylum Desulfobacterota; class Desulfovibrionia; order Desulfovibrionales; family Desulfothermaceae; genus JAIPDU01. The sequence continues at coordinate 793 of CAYFSD010000266.1, read as the reverse complement.
CTCCCGGAGGTCATCCCCAGGTCCTCCACCAGCGTGGAGCAGGCGGTGGAGATCATTCGCATTCTGCTGGACAAGGGGCATGCCTATCGCTACCGGGGCAGCGTGTTCTTCGACCCCCTGACCTTTCCGGGATTCGGCAAGCTCTTCGGGCTGGATCTGTCCAAGTGGCCCGACAAGCGGACCCGCTTCTGGCGGGACACCTATCCGGGCAAGCGCTGGAACCTGGGGGACTTCATCCTCTGGCACGCGGCCAAGCGGGGCGAGCCGGAGGCCTTTGTCTGGAACACCGCCCTGGGACGGGGCCGTCCCGCCTGGAACATCCAGGACCCGGCCATGATCAGCCAGCACCAGGGATACGAGCTGGATATCTGCTGCGGCGGGGTGGACAATCTCTACCGCCACCACGACTACAACATCGCGGTCATGGAGGCGGTCTCCGGCAGGCAGCTGGCCCCGTGCTGGCTGCACGGGGAGCACCTGCTGGTCCGCGGGGCCAAGATGTCCAAAAGCAAGGGCAATATCCTCTATCCCGGGGACATGTTCCGCGATGGCGTCACTCCTTGGGAGCTGCGCTTCTACCTGCTGTCCGTGCACTACCGCAGCCAAATGAGCCTCACCGAGCGGCGCTTCGCCGCCGCAAGGCAGAGGCTGGGCCGTATCCGGGAATACATTCGTGTCCTGCGGGAAGGGGCGGGGGACGCCGCTCCCGAGGCGGAGGCGGAAACCGCGGAGCGTCTGCGGGAGATGCGGCATCGCGCGGAGGAGCGCCTGATGGACGACCTGGACGTTCCCG
>CAYFSD010000265.1:0-3462 GCA_964345705.1 uncultured Desulfohalobiaceae bacterium | reverse complement strand
GCGTCGGCCTGGTTGTAGACCTCGTCCTTCTCGAAGGTGGCCATCTCCGGATTGTACAGGGAATAAGGGGACTGCCGGCCCACGGGATAGACCTGGCCCTTGTACAGCTTGACCCGCACGGTTCCGGTGACCCGCTCCTGGCAGGAATCCACCATCTGCTGCAGGTGCCTGCGTTCCGGGGCGTACCAGAATCCGTTGTACACCATGCGGGCGTATTCCGGGATGAGCCCGTCGCGCAGGTGCATGCTCTCCCGGTCCATACAGATCCCCTCCAGGTCCCGCTTGGCGGTGTGCAGGACCGTGCCCCCGGGCGTCTCGTACACTCCCCGGGACTTCATCCCGATGAAGCGGTTCTCCACCATGTCCACGCGTCCGATGCCGTGCCTGCCGGCCAAATGGTTCAGGTGCCGGATCAGCTCCGCGGGGCTCAGGGACTGGCCGTTCACGGCCACGGGGTTGCCCGCCTCGAAGTCGAGGCTCACCTCCTCGGGTCGGTCTGGGGCCTCCTCCGGGGGCCGGGTCAGGACATAGGTCCCGGGACCGGGCTCCTGCCAGGGGTCCTCCAGCTCGCCGCCCTCGAAGCTCAAGTGCATGAGGTTGCGGTCGCAGCTGTACGGAGCGCCCTCGCCTCCCGGGAGGGGGATGCCGTTTTGCTCGGCGAAGGCGAGCAGGTCGGAGCGGGAGGAAAGCTCCCACTCCCGCCAGGGGGCGATGACCTTGAGCTCCGGGGCCAGGGCCATGGCGGCCAGCTCGAAACGGACCTGGTCATTGCCCTTGCCCGTCGCCCCGTGGGCGATGGCCTGAGCGCCCTCTTCCCGGGCCACCTCCACCAGCTGCTTGGTGATCAAGGGCCTGGCCAGGGAGGTGCCCAGGAGGTAGCGCCCCTCGTACACCGCCCCGGCCCGCAGGGCGGGAAAGACGAAATCGCGGGCGAACTCCTCCCGCAGATCCTGGATGCGCGCCGAGGCCGCGCCCGTGCTCAGGGCCTTGTCCTCCAGGCCGTCCAGCTCTTCCTCTTGGCCCAGATCCGCGGTCAGGGCCACCACCTCGCAGTCGTAGGCCTGCTTGATCCACTTGAGGATGATCGAGGTGTCCAGCCCGCCGGAATAGGCGAGCACCACCTTGTTGATGTCAGTCACTTCGCCCTCCTTTGTCCTTAGGCCAGCTGATTCAAAAACCCCATGCCCATGGACGCTGAGTCATTGGAGTGGTGAATTGTGTTCCATTCCTGGAGGCAACCTCGTGTCGAGGCCGCAAGCCCCAATCAGTGCTTGCCGCCAAAAACCCACTCCAGAAGCGCCTTCTGCATGTGCAGCCTGTTCTCCGCCTGATCCCAGACGATGCTCTGTGGTCCCTCCAAAACCTCCTCGCTGATCTCCTGACCACGATGCGCCGGGAGGCAGTGCATCACCCTGGCCCCCTCGGGGGCCTCGGCCATGAGCTCCGGGGTGAGGCAGAAGGGCGCGAAGCGCTTCAGGCGCGTCTCCTCTTCCTCCTCCTGGCCCATGGAGGCCCAGACGTCGGTGTTCACATAGTCCGCGGCACTGACCGCCAACCGCGGATCGCGGGTCATCTTGATTTCCGCCCCGGCTCCCAGGGCCTTGTTCAAGAGGTCCCGGTCCGGCTCAAAGCCCTCCGGACAGGCCAGGAACAGGGTGAAGGGCAGCTTGGCCGCGGCGTTGATCCAGGACTGGGCCACATTGTTCCCGTCCCCGATCCAGGCCACGGTGATCCGGCCGAGGTCCGGAGTCCGCTCCCGGATGGTCAGCAGGTCGGAGAGGACCTGGCAGGGATGGTAGCTGTCGCTCAGGGCGTTGATCACCGGAATGTCGGCATAGCGGGCCAGCTCCTCCAGATTGGCCTGGGCGAAGGTGCGGACCACCATTCCCCGGCAGTAGCGCGAGAGGACCCTGGCGGTGTCCTTGAGGGGCTCGCTGCGGCCGAGCTGGGACTCGGCAGGGGTCATGAACAGGGTGTATCCGCCCAGCTCGCGCACTGCCACTTCGAAGGAGACCCGGGTCCGGGTGGACGCCTTCTCGAACATGAGCACGAGCCCCTCCCCTGCCAGGTTGTCCAGGACCAGGCGATGGGTTTTGATCTGTTGGCCCCTGTCCAGGAGCTCGGGGAGCTTTTCCGCGGGCAGATCCTCGAAGCTCAGAAAGTGGTGTGGCATACCCTGCTCCAGAAGAAAGGATTGCGCAACGATTCACCATATTATTGATCCGTTCATCGGCACGGGGTGGTGAATCGTTACTGGATTGCGAGGGAACGGCGGTCTCGAAACACGGAGCGCCGTCGCCCAACAGAAAACGGGCTCCTCCCGACAAAGGCGGCGCGGAGCTCCGCGCCGTGCGTCACGGGCCCGAGATTCTGCGGAAAATAAAGATGTATATTACGTGATCCGGTTGCTGTAAAGGGCTAGAGGCTCTCGGGCGGGGTCCTGAGTGAAGCGGAAGCTCCCTCGGAGCCGTGCGCTAGGAAGAGGACGGCGTTCTCGGTGAGCTCGTCCATGAGCGGACCGTGCTCGTAACCGGCCAAGTGTAGGATGCTGTGGGCCAATAACCGCAGGAAATGGGCTCCTTGCGGCTGGCCGTAGAGATGGGCCTCCCGCTCCACCGCCTCCATGGAGACCACGATGGAGCCCAGAAAGGTCCCCTCCTCATCCTCGGCGGGGAAGCTGAGGACATTGGTCGGGCCCACGAGCCCGAGAAAGCGGAGATTGAGCTCGGCGATCTCCCTGTCCCCGGTCAATTGCAGCTCCAGCCCGTGCTCCTCCAGATCGAAGAGGCGCAGCAGGCGGCGCGCCTCCAGCTCCGCCTCCCGCCGGGAGAGCAGGGAGAAGAAAGGGCTCCTGGGGGACCGGATCACCTCGATGCGGGGCTCGGCCTCATTCATTGTGCTCTTCATAGGCCTGGATGATCTTGGCCACGAGCTTGTGGCGGATGACGTCCTCCCTGCCGAAGTGCACAAAGCTCACCTCCTCCAGCTCGGAGAGGATCTCGCGGGCGTGGATCAATCCGGACTTCTGCCCCGCGGGCAAGTCGATCTGGGTGATGTCCCCGGTGACCACGGCGCTGGAATCCCGGCCCAGCCGGGTGAGGAACATCTTCATCTGCTCCGGGGTGGTATTCTGGGCCTCGTCCAGGATGATACAGGCGTTGTTCAGGGTCCTGCCCCGCATGAAGGCCAGGGGGGCCACCTCGATGGTCCCGTTCTCCTGCATTTCCTGGAGCTTTTTGGGGTCCAGCATATCCTGGAGGGAATCGTACAGGGGCCGGAGGTAGGGATTGACCTTTTCCAGGATGTCTCCGGGCAGGAAGCCGAGCTTTTCCCCCGCCTCCAGGGCCGGACGGGTCAGAACGAGCTTCTCGATCCGCTTGCGGGTGAGCTGCATCACCGCCATGGCCACCGCGAGATAGGTCTTGCCCGTGCCCGCGGGCCCGATGCCGAAGACGAGCTCCT
>CAYFSD010000264.1:0-3468 GCA_964345705.1 uncultured Desulfohalobiaceae bacterium | reverse complement strand
ACGGGGCCAAGAACCAGGGCAAGCTGCCCAGCAAGGTGCTCCAGCTGCCCGAGGAACTGGACAATGAGATCGCCTCCCTGCAGCTCGCGGCCATGAACGTGGACATCGACCAGCTGACCCAGGAGCAGGCCGACTACCTCGATTCCTGGGAGGAAGGGACCTAAAGCCCGCTCCGAGCCCCCAAAATCCGCCCGAAGCGAACGGGCAATCAAGGCCCGGCTGCCGCCCTGCTGCAGCCGGGCCTTCTTGCGTCTGGAGCTCGCCACGCGGCTTGACACCGGGCTCCCGTCTCTTATATATGAACAAGTGTTCAATCGTTTGTTGAGTGGGAGGGCTCCATGCACGAGGAAGACGCGGCGGAAACCTGTCGGCGGCGCCAGGTCCATCCCGAGCGGCTGGCCCTGGTGCGGGCTTCGGATTTCGGAGAGGAGACGGCCCGGGATCTGGCGGAGCTCTTCCGCATCCTCGGGGAACCCACGCGGATCAAGATCCTGCACGCGCTCTCCTGTGCCGAGCTGTGCGTCTGCGACCTGAGCGAGGCCCTGAACATGAGCCACTCCGCGATTTCCCATCAGCTGCGGCTGTTGCGGGCGAATAAGCTGGTGCGCTGCCGCCGCAGCGGAAAGAACGTCTTCTACCGTCTGGACGACGCGCACGTGGAGGCCCTCCTGGGACAGGGCACCGAGCACATTCGGGAAAACCGGGGCTGAAGGCCGGAAGATGCCCAAGCCGGCCCAGACGCCGCCCCTAAAGCCCATGAGGCGAGATATGCTGAAGCGGGACATGGAAACGGCAGCCACCGGGTCCCCCACCGACGCCGAGCAGACGGGCGCCTCGAGCTGCGGAACCCGGGAGGCGTCCTGCGGCTGCGGCGCGCCCACCACGGAGCCCGGCTTCACCCTGCCGCAAAAGATCGCGCGGCTCGGGCCGGGCATCGCGGTGTACCTCGCCGCCTGCCTGCAGTGGTGGCTCCAGCTCCTCCCCCTGCCCCAATGGGCCGCTCCGCTCCTCTTCATACCGGCCTATCTCCTCATCGGCCGGGACATTCTGCTTGGCACCCTGCGCAACCTCCGCTCCGGCCGGATCTTCGACGAGTTCCTGCTCATGACCCTGGCCACGCTGGGGGCCTTCGCCATCGGCGCCTACGCCGAGGCCGTGGCGGTCATGCTCTTTTTCAAGGTCGGGGAAATGGTGCAGGAGTCCGCGGTGGACAAGTCCCGCCGCTCCATCACCGGGCTGCTCGACCTCCGGCCGGACCGGGCCAATCTGGAACGGGAGGGCGAGGTGTTCGCAGTGGATCCAGCAGATGTGAAAGTGGGAGAGGTGATCCGGGTCAAGCCGGGCGAGCGGATCCCTCTGGACGGGGAAGTGGTGCGGGGGAGCTCCAGCCTGGACACCTCGGTGCTCACCGGGGAGTCTCGGCCCATCCGGGTCGAGTCCGGATCCCGGGTCTACTCCGGGAGCATCAATACCTCCGGTCTGCTCCGGGTCCGAGTGACCAAGCCGCTGGCCTCCTCCACCATGAGCCGGATCCTGGAGCTGGTGGAAAACGCCCAGTCCCAAAAGGCCCCCACGGAGCAGTTCATCAGCCGCTTCGCCTTCTACTACACCCCCGCCGTGGTCTTCGCCGCCCTGCTCATCGCGGTGCTGCCCTGGACCCTGCACACCTTTGTCCCCGCGGCTCAAGGCCTGTTCAGCCATCCCCCGCTCTGGTCGGACAGCGTGTACAACGCGCTCATCTTTCTGGTCATCTCCTGCCCCTGCGCCCTGGTCATCTCCATCCCCCTGGGCTTCTTCGGCGGGATCGGCGCCGCCTCCCGGCAGGGCATCCTGGTCAAGGGGGCCAACTACCTGGAGGGGCTGAACAAGCTGGGCAGCGTGGTCTGGGACAAGACAGGAACCCTCACTCAGGGTGTCTTCCAGGTGACGGAGGTGGAAGCCGCTAGAGGATACACCCGGCGCGAGCTCCTGCACACGGCGGCCATGGCGGAGTCCCACTCCAGCCACCCCATCGCCCTGTCCATCCGCAGAGAGATGCCGGAAACCGAAGGGGGGCCCGAGGGCGAGGAATACACCGAGCACTCCGGACGGGGCATATCCGCCCGCGTGGGGGAAAGGGCCGTTCTGGTGGGCAACGAGGCCTTCATGCGCGAGCAGGGGATCGTTCCCGCCGAGAAAAGCGATGATCGCTCCGCGGTCCATGTGGGCATCGACGGGGTGTACGCCGGATCCATCACCGTTGGCGACGCCCTGAAGGACGGCTCGGGGCCGACGGTGGCCGTCCTGCACGAGCAGGGGATCAAGCAGTATCTGTTGAGCGGGGACAGCCACAGCGCGGCGAGCGCCTATGCCCGGCGCCTGGGGATCGAGGAGGTCCGGGCGCCCCTACTGCCCCAGGAGAAGGTCGCCGAGCTGGAGCGGATCAAGCGGGCGGCCCAACCCGGGGAGCTGGTGGCCTTCGTGGGGGACGGGATCAACGACGCGCCCGTGCTGGCCCGGGCGGACATCGGCATCGCCATGGGCGGCCTGGGCTCGGACGCGGCCATCGAGGCGGCGGACGTGGTCCTCATGCGGGACCAGCCGGAAAAGCTGCTCACGGTGCGCCGCATCGCCCGGACAACGCGGAGGATCGTCTGGGAGAACATCTTTCTTGCCCTTTCCGTCAAGCTGCTGGTCCTTGGCCTGGGGACCATGGGGCTCGCCACCATGTGGGAGGCCGTGTTCGCCGACGTGGGAGTGGCCCTGCTCGCGGTGCTCAACTCCCTCAGGGTCCTGCGCGGCGGACGGTCCGAGGAAGCCGAAGCCCCGCCCGCCGCGGAAGAAGTCAGTGAATCAATGGGTCAGTGAGTCAGTGGGTCGGCGGGTCGGCGGGTCGTGGAATGGATCGCATCTCGCGATCCATTTTACGACCCGCCAGTCGCCAGCTCCACGGCACGATCCGGAGTATCTTGCGCGCAGGATCCCCGGTGACTAAAGACTCAGCTTCCTGGCCACCTCGGCCACTCGGGCGCCCAACTTGGCCCCGTTTTCCCGGGCCGTTTCGTCCGGGGCCCCGACGCAGGCGGTTCCGTAGTGGCCCGTGGCACTCAGGGGATCCCCGGAAATGAGCATCCCGTAGATGAGCATGGCCTGAATGATGGAGAACATGGTGGTCTCCTTGCCCCCGGTGGCATCCCCGGCCGTGGCGAAGGCGGCCCCCACCTTGCCCTCCATCTTCTTGCGGATCCCGATGAACTCGTCGAACATCCGCTTCATGTCCGCGGCCATGAGCCCGAAATAGACCGGCGAGCCGGCAATGATCCCTCCGGATGCCTGAAAGTCCTCCTTGGTGACCGTTGCCGTGTCCCGAAGCAGGGCCTGCGCCCCATCCACGGAATCCACGCCGCCGGCTATCGCCTCCGCGAGCTGCTTGGTGTTCCCGGTGCGGGAATAATAGACCACCGTGATCTGCATAAACGCCTCCTTTGT
>CAYFSD010000263.1:0-3489 GCA_964345705.1 uncultured Desulfohalobiaceae bacterium | reverse complement strand
GCGGTTGCGGGAGGGCCAGCCCGGGGTGGGAAAGGTTTTGTCGAACTGCAGAATGTGCCCGCCAATGGCCGGGCCCTTTTCCACCAGATAGGCGTGGTGCCCGGAGCGGGCCACGTCCAGGGCGGCCTGGATGCCAGCTATCCCTCCGCCCACTACCAGGACGTCCGGGTGGACGCTCTCCCTGCGGGGAAAGAGCCTCTCCTGCCGCTGCACCCGGCTTATCGCCGCAGCTGCCAGACCCTTGGCCTTGCTCGTGGCCTCTGCGGAATCCTGAAGGACCCAGGAACAGTGTTCACGCACACAGGCCATCTGAAAGAGATACGGATTCAGCCCAGCCCTCTGGCAGGCATTCTGGAATGTTTTCTCATGCATCCGCGGGGAGCAGGAGGCCACTACGATACGGTTCAGGCCCAGCTCCCGAATATCCTCGACAATCATCTCCTGCCCCGGATCGGAGCACATGAACTGGTAGTCCCTGGAGACCACCACCCCCGGAACGCTTCGGATATAGTCCGCCACTTCCCCAACATCCACCTTGTAGGCGATGTTTATCCCGCAGTGACAGATATAGAATCCGATGCGCACATCCATGCCGAGATCCTCCGGCCATTTGTTTGCTTGATTATCAAAAAACCGGGCCGACGTACGGATCAATCATGTGGTGAACAGTTGCCTCCCGCTTCGTTATAAGATGTCTGAATCGGTGAGCCTGTGAACCAAACCCAGAAGCTCTTCCGCCTCTGGGGGCCTGGGGAGAAATCCCTCCGGTTGCGGCAAAATGCCGCTCCTGCAAAGCTGAGGCAGAATCCGCAGCTGATATAAGTGCCTTTGTTTGATCGTGGAGATGATCGCCACGGGGATATGCCGAAACCGCTCATCTCCCTTGATTTCCCGAAACATTCGCAGGTGGCCCTCGGAATCGAGCATCACCGCGAGCAGGATCACCTTGGGTGGATCCTGCATCAGCTTCTGGAGGCCGTCTCGTGCATCCGTTGCCAGCATCGGATGGAATCCTCCCTCCTCCAGCAGATGCCCCAGGAATATCCGCATCTCGGGCTCCTCATCCACAACCAGGATCTTCTTGTTCTGGGAAAAAGGGTGCATTGCCGCCCACTCAAGAATCTGCTTCCTTCCGGGCCGGTTGCTTTACGGTCACAGCGCATATTCCATGGTTTTATCAGAGCAGGAAGCGTGCCAAGGGATCGGTCAAAATTGAGGCCAATAATTTCATGGGATTAGAACTTGGATGGCTTGACTGGAGGGTGCTTGGGGAGGAAAGTGTTGCAGGGATTGGCAACAAGGGTTGCAGCGAGGAGCTAACCGCCTGGGTTTATTTGCTGTTTATGTTGCAGAAAAGATGCGACACAATCCGCGACAGAGCGCAACTGGCCCGCGGACAAAAATATCCTTCAGGAACGGAGCCCGTATTTCCTCATCTTGCGCCACAAGGTGCTGCGATCCATGCCCAGCTCCGCTGCAGTGGATTTCTTGCGCCAGTCGTTTCGCTCCAGGGCCTCAAGGATACGCTGTCTCTCCTGTGTCCCGGGCTTTTCCCTGGCTCCGAGGGGCCGAGCAGATGGACAGCGCTGCCGTCTGTCCGCGGAAGAGAACAAAGAGGGCTGGAGATGTCTGGGCTCAATGGTCTTTCCCTTGCAGATGAGTAGGGCGTACTTGAGGATATTCTCCAGCTCTCTGATATTGCCCGGATAGTGATAGCCAAGCAGAATGTCCATGGCCTCCACGGAGATCTCCGGTGTGCGCACGCCTTGGGTTCCGGCGAGTCGACGCAGTATGTGCCAGATGAGCAGCGGAAGGTCGCTTTGGCGCTCTTGCAGAGAGGGAAGGCGTATCTGGCACACATTTAAACGGTAAAACAGGTCCTCCCGGAACAGCCGCCTCTCCATAAGCTCGACAAGATTGCTGTTTGTCGCGGCTAGAATCCGCACATCCACGCTGATCACCTGACATCCGCCCAGGGGATAGAACTCCTTGTCCTCCAGGACCCGCAGCAGCTTGCCCTGCAGGGACAGGGGGAGCTCGCTGATTTCGTCCAGGAAGATGGTGCCTCCGTCCGCCTCCTGGAAGCGTCCCGGCTTGTCCCGATAAGCCCCTGTAAAGGCCCCCTTGATATAGCCGAACATCTCCGACTCCAACAGCTCATGGGGAAGGGCGGCGCAGTTCACCTTGACCAGGGGGCTCTCACTGCGCTGACTGGCCGAATGGATGGCCTGGGCCAGAAGATCCTTTCCTGTGCCTGTGGCTCCTTCGATCAATACGGTGATATCGGTGGAGGCCACCTGTTCCACAATCTCGAATATGCGCTGCATTTGAGGATCGCGGCCGATAACGCCCTGAAAAGCGTCCTGCTCCGTGACCACCTGATCCAGCTTTCTGGCCAGGGCCAGATCGTGCAGGGTCACCAGCCCTCCCACCAGCTTTTCCTGCTCGTTGGTCAGGGGCATGAAGTCGATCTTGACATCCAGGATCTCCCCATGGCTGCTAAATATCTTGGTAGGCCCGGTGCCGCCGGAGCGCCCGTGCTTGAGGCAGGGCCTCAGGGCCCTCCAAATGTGTTTGCTGGCGGGACCGAAGAGGCAGTCGCAGGGCTTTCCCAGGACCTGTTCCCTGGAAAACCCGGTGAGGGACTCTGCCGCGTCGTTGAAGAAGGTCACATATCCGCCACGATTCACGGTGAAGATGGCCAAGTCCAGATTGTCCAGGACGATCTTCAGGCTCTTCTCCCCGTATTGCATCCGGTCCAGGATCTCGGAAAGGGAAAAGCGGTCCTGGAGCAGGACGAGGTATCCCACAACTTCACGGGCTGAGTCATATATGGGAGCTGTGAGGCGGGTCACCGAGTGGGGTCTGTCTTCTGCGTCCAAAAGCTCCACGTTGACTTCCCTGGGGAGGGGGCTGCTTTCCTGGAAAGGGCACGAGGCGGCGCAGGCGATTCCCCGGAAGACCTCCCGGCATTCATGGCCCACGATCTCCGACTCGGAAACCCCCAAAAGGGCCCGGGCGCATTGGTTGCAGGAGGTGACACGGAGCTGCTGGTCGATGGTAAAGGCGGAGATCTTCAAAAGATCCAAGAGCCCGAGCCATTGCTCGGAGAGAATGGTCTGGTTGGAATCCAAGGCTCTGTCAAGGAATGGCATACACACACCATCACTCATTATGATGGTCTTCTATTATAATGCCATCATACGCCCTTTCACCTCCAAGTCAATGCGCTCTTGGAAAACCTCTCGCCCAGTGGAGATAATGAGCCTATCCCTTGTTCTGCATGTTATAGGCTTTTTCAAAAAAAAAGGAAGCGCTGAATCCTCAATCCTTATATCCCAGGACAATGATGACTGTTCAAGATCGGGCGGCCTTGCTTGTAGCCGGGGACCAAGAACTCGGGAGATCCCATATTCCATCAGTCTTGGTCGGAAGGATCTCCCGAATTCTCTTGAGATCTAGTGCCCCTAAAAAGTGACCACCTTGGTT
>CAYFSD010000262.1:0-3499 GCA_964345705.1 uncultured Desulfohalobiaceae bacterium | reverse complement strand
AGGCGAATGCCGGGAAGGGGACCTATTCAGAGCCGATGGCCGGTTGATTCAAAAACCCAGTGCCCGTGGACGGATCAATGTGCTGAATAGTTACCCGCAATCGTTTTCTGACCCGCGGGGTTCTTCGCGGGAGCGACCCGAGAGCCCCCGGGCCGAGCGGCGGAGCCGCTCGGCCCGGGGGGACAAGGACAAGGAGCGAGACCATGGCCACGGAACAGCTTTCCATCTCCAGGTCGGAGTATCAGGCCTGCATCTTCGATCTGGACGGGGTGGTGACCACGACGGCACGCCTGCACGCCGCAGCCTGGAAAAGGCTCTTCGACGATTTTCTGCGGCGCAAGAGCCCCGACGGGAGATTCACCCCCTTCTCCATCGAGACCGACTATCGCGACTACGTCGACGGGCTTCCCCGCTATCAGGGGGTCAAGGCCTTTCTGGAGTCGCGGGGGATATCCCTGCCCTTTGGCAATGTGGACGACTCCCCGGAGGCGGAAACGGTCTGCGGCCTGGGCAACCGGAAGAACGAGGTCTTTGTTCAGAGCATTCAGGAGCGGGGCGTGGACGTGTACGAGTCCAGCGTGGATCTGATCCAGCAGCTGCGGAGCCGGAGCTTCCGCACCGCGGTGGTCTCCTCCAGCAAGAACTGTCAGACGGTCCTCGACGCGGCGAACATCAGCTATCTCTTCGATATTCGGGTGGACGGCATCGATATCGAGCACAACGACCTCAAGGGCAAGCCCGAGCCGGACTCCTTCCTGGAGGCCGCCCGCCAGCTCGACGTGGACCCCTCCCGGGCCATCCTGTTCGAGGACGCCCTTTCCGGAGTGCGCGCCGGACGCAAGGGGGGCTTCGGCCTGGTGGTCGGGGTGGATCGCACCGGGGTCGGGGAGCAGCTCCGGGAGGCCGGGGCGGATCGAGTGATCGGCGATCTGGAGGAGATCGACCTCAGGGACGATCTGAAGAACCTCCCCCACGGGCTGATCTTCTTCGAGGAGCTCAGGCAGCGTTTCGAGGACAAGCGGGTGGCGGTCTTTCTGGACTACGACGGCACCCTGACCCCCATCGTCTCCCGCCCAGAGGACGCCGTTCTGTCCAAGGGGATGCACAATATCCTGAGCAGCCTGACTCGGAAGTGCGCCGTTTCCGTGATCAGCGGGCGCGGCCTGGCGGATGCCAGGAACCTGGTGACCGTGCAGGGCCTTTATTTCGCGGGCAGCCACGGGTTCGAGATCGAGGGGCCGAACGGGGTGCACATGGAGGTGGAAGAAGCCCAGGCCAGCCTGCCCCAGCTGGACTGGGCCGAGTCCGAGCTGAACAGGGAGCTGGAGAGGATTCCCGGCTCCCAGGTGGAGCGGAAGAAGTACTCCATTGCGGTCCACTACCGCAACGTGGCCGAGGACGCGCCCTCCGTGGAGGAGGCGGTGGACCGGGTGCTGGAGCAAACCAGCGGCCTGCGCAAGCGCTACGGGAAGATGGTCTTCGAGCTGGGCCCGGACCTGGATTGGCACAAGGGGAAAGCGGTGCTCTGGCTCCTGCGGGAGCTGGAGCTGGATCAGTACGGGGTGATTCCCATCTACATCGGGGACGATGTCACGGACGAGAACGCCTTCGAGGCCCTATCCGGGAAAGGGATTACCCTCATCGTGGGGAACGAGCCGCGCCTGACCTCCGCCAAGTACAGGCTGCACTCGGTGAACGAGGTCCGGGACTTCCTGTATATGCTCCAGGTCTATCTGCGCAACTGGCGCACCTGGTCTCTGGACTATCGAGAGTACCATCCCGGGCTTGAGGGGTTGCACGAGGCCCTGTGCACCCTGGGCAACGGGTACTTCGCCACCAGGGGAGCGGATCCGGAGGTCATGGCGGACTCGGTCCACTATCCCGGCACTTATTTGGCCGGGGGATACAACCGACTTCAGACGGAAATCGCCGGGCGCGTGGTGGAGAACGAGGACCTGGTGAACATGCCCAACTGGCTGGGCCTCACCTTCCGCTTCCCCGGGGAGGAGTGGTTCAGCCCGGACGATGCGGAACATGTCTCCTACCGCAAGGGAGTGGATCTGAAGAACGGGGTCATGTACAGGACTCTGCACGTCCGCGATCACGCCGGACGCGAGACCCGAATCTACCACCGCAGGGCGGTGTTCATGGACCGCATGCACATGGCCGCGCTGGAGACGGGGATCGTTCCGGTCAACTGGTCCGGGGAGATCGAGGTCCGCAGCTCCCTGGACGGCCAGGTGGTCAATTCCGGGGTCAAGCGCTACCAGACCCTGAACCACAGGCATCTGGAGCCGGTGTTCACCAAGGAGGTGGACGAGAAAACCATCGGGCTCAAGGTGCGCACCAACCAGTCGCGCCTCGCCGTGGCCCTGGCCGCGCGGACCGAGGTGTTCCAGCAGCGCAAGCCGGTTCGGGTGCACCGGGAGTGCCTCCGGGAGCCGGGATACATCGCCCAGGAGTTCAGCGTCGAGCTGGCCGAGGGCAAGGGGGTGCGGCTGGAGAAGGTGGTCTCCCTGTACACCTCCAGGGATCCCTCCATCTCCGAGGCCTTCCTGGAGGCCTCGGACACGGTCCGCAAAGCCGGGCGGCTCATCTCCCTCATCCGGAGCCACGCCAGGGCCTGGAAACAGCTGTGGCGCCGATTCGCCATCGAGGTGGAGCTCAATGTGAACGGCTCCCCGGACGAGGCCCCCTCGGGGTACGACCACTATCACTACGTGCAGCGGACCCTGCATCTCTACTGCTTCCATCTGCTGCAGAGCGCGTCCATGCACTCCCTGGACATCGACGTGGGCATGCCCGCCCGGGGCTGGCACGGGGAGGCCTATCGGGGCCACATCTTCTGGGACGAGATCATCATCTTCCCCTATCTCAACTTCCGGGCCCCCCAGATCACCCGCACCCTGCTCATGTACCGCTATCGCCGGCTGCCCGCGGCCAGGCGGATGGCCCGCGACCTGGGGTACAAGGGAGCGATGTATCCCTGGCAGAGCGGGAGCAACGGCCGCGAGGAGACCCAGACCATGCACCTGAATCCCGACTCGGGGCGATGGCTGCCGGACAAGTCGCACCTGCAGCGCCACATCAGCTTCCATCTGCTGCAGAGCGCGTCCATGCACTCCCTGGACATCGACGTGGGCATGCCCGCCCGGGGCTGGCACGGGGAGGCCTATCGGGGCCACATCTTCTGGGACGAGATCATCATCTTCCCCTATCTCAACTTCCGGGCCCCCCAGATCACCCGGACTTTGCTCATGTATCGCTATCGCCGTTTGAGCGCGGCCAGACAGATGGCTCGAGACCTGGGTTACAAGGGGGCGATGTATCCCTGGCAGAGCGGCAGCAACGGACGGGAGGAGACCCAGTCCATGCACCTCAACCCCGAGTCGGGACGCTGGCTGCCGGACAAGTCGCATCTGCAGCGCCACATCAATGTGGCGATCGTGTACAACATCTGGCAGTACTGCCAGATCAGCGGGGACTCCGAATTCCTCTC
>CAYFSD010000261.1:0-3499 GCA_964345705.1 uncultured Desulfohalobiaceae bacterium | reverse complement strand
GCCCCAGGGAGGTGGCCACCCCGAAGAGCGTGGCCACGGTGGCCAGGATGTCGATGACGTTTCCGGCCCATCCGTAGATGCGCTCTCCTATGAGGGGATAGAACGCGGTGCGGATGGACAGGGGCAGGCCCTTGTTGAAGGAGAAGATGTCCAGGTGGAACCAGCCCTCTTCCTGTTCCGGCGCATTGTTCTGTTCCATACGGCGAGTTCGGGCTTGGTGGATTGCACTGCAAGATTTTCCCTTACTATGCCAACATCCCAGAAGCTGCTCAACCCCTGTTTCGCTTCGCCTCTCCCCCGCAGAACAGTGGTCACACCACGGCCCGGATGTACTTCTCCCGCAACAGCCGCCAGACCACGGCAAGGAAAGCGGTCAGGGGGATGGCCAGGATCATGCCCAGGATTCCGCCGAAGACGCTGCCCCAGAAGAGGACGGCCAGGATGATGAGCAGGGGATGCAGGCCCGTGCGGTCGCCCATGATCCTCGGGGTGAGAAAGTTGCCCTCAATGGCCTGGACCAGGACGAAGACGAGGCCCGTCCAGACCAGCGTCCCCAGCCCCCCGCCGGATTGAAAGAAGGCCAGGGGCAGGGTGATGCCCGCGCCCACCAGGCTGCCCAGATAGGGAATGATGTTCAGGAAGCCGGCCAGGAAGCCGAGCACGATCCCGTACTGCAGCCCGGCCAGGGTGAATCCCAGGGCGAAGAGCACGCCCTGCAGCAGGGCGATGAGCAGCTGTCCGCGGAAGAAGGCCACGATGATCCCGGCGAACTCCCGGGCCAAATAGACCACGTCCCTGCAGGTTTCCGGCTTGAGGAAGGGCAGCAGGCGCTCTTCGATGGTTTCTGGGTCAATTCGGGGCAAGAGGAGGAGGAAGGCGACGTACACGGGCACAAGCACCCAGCTGAACAGGGACACGATGGCCTGGAACAGACGCGAGCCAACGGAGAAGGCCCCCAGGCCCACCTGCTGCGCTCCCTGGGCGAACATTCCCGAATGCGTCGAGATGAAGCCCTTGAGCTTCTCCGTGAGATCGTAGCTCTCCCAGAAGTCCAGCAGCGCGGGGACGTTCTGCTGCAAAAACTGCCGCGCCGCGGCGATCCATTGCGGCACGTGCTCCACAAAGCCGCGAATCTCCTGCAGAAGCGGGATCCCCGCGAATACAGCGCCCAGGCAGAGCGGCACCCCGATGGAGGCGTAGACCAGCCCCACGGCCAAAGCGGGGCGATCGCCCGTGATTCGCCTGCACCAGGAATGGTAGGGCCGTAGCAGCAGGGCCAGCACCCCGCTGACCGCAAGGGGAAAGAAGATGTGGGAGAACCCCTGCACCAGCAGGAGGGCTCCAAGGAACAGGGCGCAGATCACCGCGGCGATGAACAGGGCGCTCGCGGCGGTGAGCGCCGCTGCCAGCGCCTTCTTCTGGGCGGGCGAGAGCTCCAGGTCCACTTCGGGCCTCCTTGGTCCGCCTCTGGGGCAGTCGGGCTCGGACGTTTTTGCGCTGTTGGCCCTGTCATCGCACAAAAGGGACAGCGATGCCAAGCCCGCGCCACATGCTATCCAAGACGCCAAGGGAAGAGCCCTGTTATTGAAATGGGAAGGCGAGTGTAATATTTTCTGAAACAGGGCCGGAGCATGCCCAGCGAAATCTCCATCATTTCCAGGGAATTCGCCAAACCCGCTACCACGAGGGCACGCCATGGATTTCAGCCCCGTCTTTCTCGGCCGCATCCAGTTCGCCTTCACCACCATGTTCCACATCCTGTGGCCCGTGCTCATCATCGGGATGGGGATCTATCTTGTCGCCATGGAGGCGGTGTGGGTCAAAACCGGAAACCGGGGCTACTACCAGCAGGCCCGCTTCTGGCAGAAGCTCTTCTTCCTCGCCCTGGCCATGGGGGTCATCTCCGGCATCCCCCTGGAATTCCAATTCGGAACCAACTGGAGCGTCTTCTCCCGCGTGGGAGGGGACATCTTCGGCCACATGCTCGGTTTCGAGGCGGCCATGGCCTTCATGCTGGAGGCCGCCTTCATCGGGATCATGGCCTATGGCTGGGACCGGGTCTCGGCGGGAATGCATCTCTTCTCCACCGCGGTGGTGGCCTTCGGAGCCACGCTCTCCGCATTCTGGATCATGGTGGCCAATTCCTGGATGCAGGTTCCCCGCGGCGGGGAGTTCGTGGACGGCCGCTTCGTGATGACCGACACCTTCAAGGCCATCTTCAACCCGGACATCTTCTGGTCCTTCTCCCACATGTGGTTCGCCTGCCTGCAGATCAGCCTCTTCGTCATCGGCGGGATCAGCGCCTGGTATATCCTGAGGAACAAAAACACGGCCTTTTTCCTTCGCTCCTTCAAGATCGCCGCCATCGCGGCGATTGTCGTCACCCCGGCGCAGATCTATCTGGGGGACGGCTCCGGGCAGGTGGTGGGGGAGCAGCAGCCCGCCAAGCTCGCGGCCATCGAGGCCCACTGGGAGACCAATCCCCCCGGGGAGGGCGCGGACTGGAAGATCCTGGCCTGGCCGGATCCGTCGCAGGAGGAGAACCGCTTCGCCCTGGAGGTGCCCTACGGCCTGAGCCTGATCATGACCCACTCCCTCACCGGACAGGTCCAGGGCCTGAAGGAATTCGCGCGGGAGAACCGGCCTCCGGTCGCGATCACCTTCTACTCCTTCCGCATCATGTTCGCCATCGGGAGCGCGCTGTTTCTGCTCATGCTCTGGACCGTGTGGGCCTGGCGCCGTGGCGGGCTGGAACAGGACGCGGCCCCGGGGCGGCGCTGGCTCATGCGGGCCTGGATCGCGGCCATCCCCTTGAGCTACATCGCCATGCAGACGGGCTGGATCACGCGCGAGGTGGGCCGCCAGCCCTGGGTCATCTACGGGGTGCTTCGCACCGGGGAGGGCGCCTCCCCCCTGTCCGCGGGGCCCATCTGGTGGTCCCTGACCTCCCTGGGCCTGCTCTATCTCGTGCTCCTCGCGGCCTTCTTCTGGCTGGGCCGCAGGATCCTGGCCGCCGGCCCGGAGACTGGCTCGCTCGACGGCCCTTCACCCACTCACAAGGAACATATTGCAACGGCCCCAAAAACAGACGAAACAGGAATCCATTGATTCAACCCTCATTCACGGGGCGACCCGGGCACACCCAAGCATGAAAATCCCCATGCGAGGCAAAGGTGGAGGCACACGACGCCGGGTTTCATCCCGGGTTTCACCTGAAGGGGCTGGCAACAGCTCATTGGTGCCAGCGTCACTTTGACCGGTTCCGCTACCGAGCCCGACTGGCGTGTCCTGCGTTCCGTTGAAAGCCGGGCGCGGCCTGCCGCCTCGAGAACAAGGCTCTGATGTCATATGAAACCCGGCATCGTGCTGCAGCCACCTTCGCCTCGCTCAATTCCATGATCGAGGAGAAAAGTGACAGGCAGTGACTGACCCTTGGCAAGAGACCAGGAGGACGCCCTTAGATGGAATCCCTGTATCCTCATCTTCCCCAGATCTGGCT
>CAYFSD010000260.1:0-3526 GCA_964345705.1 uncultured Desulfohalobiaceae bacterium | reverse complement strand
CCGGGACGGGCCCGCCGCTGTGATCGGGGACGAACGCCGCATGAGGCCATCCGGCACTCACTCGAACGCAGATTGCTGCCCCTGGAAAGCTGACCATACTAGCATCAGCTGATTCAGGGATATCCATCACTCTCGGGGTGAGTGCCGGAGAAGGCGCGGCCAGCCCCTCACTCACTTGATCCTGATCGACTGTTTGAATCATTTGGGATATTCTTTGGACCACCTGTTCACACGAACAGCCAGAGACTCAGGATCAAGTGAGTGAGGGGGGCAAGCCCTGTTGAATCCTGCCTTCGGCAGGACAGAGCTTCGCTGTATTCAACAGGGCAAGTAGGACGATCCGAGAGTCAGAAGACCTGCCTGAGTGACTGTTCGGGGAGCTCGCTTCCGTGGCTGGAGCGCTCCCTGATGCGCCCGCGGTGGATAAAAACGGGATATCCCCGGGTCGAGCCCAATCGGTCCGGGGATTTTTTTGTTGCTGAGAAGGAGTCTTGCAAGGATGACACGGAAAAAAGCTGCCGGAAGAATGCTGCTGCTCGCTTGCTGCGTCCTGCTCCTCGCATCGGTCAGCCGGATCCACGCGGCGAACCAGCTCACGGACCAGATCGGCAGGCAGGTCGCGGTACCCGCCTCTCCGCGGCGGGTTGTCTCCCTGGCCCCGAGCCTCACGGAATGCGTCTTCGCTCTAGAGCGCGAGGACAGGCTCGCCGGGGTCAGCGCCAACAGCAACCATCCTCCCGCTGCCTCCGAGCTGCCGAAAGTAGGAACCTACGTGTCTCCGGACCTGGAGAAGATCGTCTCCCTAGAGCCCGACCTATGCCTGGCCACGCGGGACGGCAATCCCGTCTCCCTGGTACGTCGTCTGGAGGAGCTGGGAGTTCCCGTTTTCGCCCTGGATCCCAGGGACCTGGAGGGAGTGTTTGACTCCCTGCGCCTTCTGGGCCGCGTCCTCGAGGCGGAGCAGAAAGCAGGGGAGCTCGTCCGCGATCTGAAGCAGCGCATCGAGCGGGTGCAACAGCGGGTGGCCCGGGCCGAGCACCGGCCGCGGGTCTTCTATCAGATCGGGACCTCGCCCATCGTATCCGCGGGCAGCGACACCTTCATCCACGAGCTCATCCGCATGGCCGGCGGAACCAACCTTGCCGCGGGACCCAAGCAATATCCCCGCTATTCCCGAGAGGAAGTCCTGGTCCTGAATCCCGAGGTCATCATTGTCTCCTCCATGACCGGGAACAGGGAGCTGACGCACAAAGTCCGTCGGATGTGGAGCGAATTTCCCGGCATTGAGGCCGTTCGCTCCGAACGTATTCACGCGGTGAGCTCGGACTGTCTGAACCGGGCCTCGCCCAGGCTGGTGCGGGGGCTGGAGATCCTGGCCCATCTCCTGCATCCCGGGCTGTTCCAGCAGACACCGCTTCCGGAGTGCCCATGACGGATCCGGCAACTCAGCCGAATACACCGCTGCGGCGTCTCGGTCTCATCTCCTCGGGCCTGTTTCTCCTGCTGGGGATCGTCTTCCTCCTGGCCCTGATCTGGGGTTCCTCCGGCCCCAAGCCGCTCCAGGTGATCTCCACGCTCCTGGGAAAGGACTCCTCCGTGGCCGGGACCATCATCTGGCAGATCCGGTTCCCGCGGGCCCTGCTCGCCGCCCTGGTCGGCGCGGCCCTGGGGCTGGGAGGGTTGGTCTTTCAGGCCCTTCTGCGCAATCCCCTGGCCGAGCCGTACATCCTGGGCATATCCGGAGGCGCGGCAGTGGGAGCGATCCTGGGCATGATCCTGGGCCTCTCCCTGTGCCCCGGGGTCGCCGGGCTGGCCTTCGCCGGGAGCATGGCCACCCTGGGCCTGGTGCTCTTCATCTCCTCCGGGCGCAAGACACTGCAGGAAACGGGGCTCCTGCTGGCCGGGGTGATGATCAACGCCTTCTGTTCCTCCATCATCATGTTCCTCATCTCCATCGTCCAGACAGATAGGCTGCACAACGTGCTCTACTGGCTCATGGGCGATCTCTCCGGAGCAACCACGCTCCAGGCCCTTTCCCTTCTCGGCCTCCTCCTGCCCTGTTTCCTGCTTGTCTTCGTCCTGTCCCGTCCCATGAACCTTCTGCTCATGGGGCGGGACACCGCCAGAAGCCTGGGAGTCCGCGTCACGGAAACCACCCTGGCCCTGCTGACAACGACCTCCCTCATGGTCAGCGCGACCGTGGCCCTGTCCGGCCTGGTGGGATTCGTGGGGCTGGTCATACCGCACATCCTGCGCCTGCTCCTGGGGCCGGACCACAGGGTGCTCGTTCCAAGCTGCATTCTCACCGGAGCGGCCTTTCTCACCGGCTGCGATCTGCTGGCCCGGGCCCTGCCCACCCAGGGCGAGATGCCCGTGGGCGTGGTCACGGCCCTGATCGGCGCGCCGGCGTTCATCATTCTTCTCTACAGGTCCAAGGCATGAATCACGCGATCACAGGAGACGATCTCCATCTGGCCTACTCCGGCCAGTCGGCGCTGAACGGCGTCTCCTTGCGGGTCCAGCGAGGCGAGTTCTTCGCCGTCATCGGTCCCAACGGGTCGGGCAAGACCACCCTGCTCCGGAGCCTGACCGGGGCCGTGACCCCGGACCGAGGCACCATCCATGTCCTGGGACGAAATATCGGGGACTACTCCAGACGTGATCTGGCCCGGAAGATGGCCCTGGTGCCCCAGCTCCCGGATCAGGACTTCACCTTCACCGTGCGCGAGGTGGTCCTCATGGGCCGCTCCCCCCATCTGGGGCTTCTGAGGCTGGAATCCCGGCGCGACCATGACATCGCCCGCAGGAGCATGGAGGCCACGCGGGTCGAGCATCTGGCCGGCCGCCGCATGCATCAGCTGAGCGGCGGGGAGAAGCAGCGGGTCATGATCGCCAGGGCCCTGACCCAGGATCCCCAAATCATGCTCCTGGACGAGCCCACTTCCTCCCTGGATCTGGCCCACCAGATCCGGATCATGGATCTTCTGGAACAGCTCAAGACGGAGCTGGGCATTACCGTGGTCATGGTGGCCCACGATCTGAATCTGGCCGCGCTCTACGGAGACCGCCTCCTGCTGCTCCGCGACGGACAGGCCGAGCACACGGGAACGCCGGCAGAAGTGCTCACCTTCGACAATCTGGAGCGGGCCTTCGGCTGCGTGCTCCTGGTGGACCAAAGCCCAGTGGAGGGCCTGCCCAGAGTGAACATCATTCCCGGCAGGCATCTGGACCGGAACCTGATCCAAGGAGAGAGGAATCGGATCCGGTATGAGGACAAGCCACAGAAGGGCTGAAACGGCCTTGATCCGGATCGTGTACTGCTTTTCCGCCACCGGCTTGACGCAGGGAGCCCACTCCATTAGGCTCATTTGCATTCATGATTTGACAGCTTTTCCTGGACCTTCTCTCCAGGAAAAGGCTCTTTGACCCACACTCAGGTGCGCCATGCGCTCCACGATTCATGGAGCGAAAGGCGCTGAAAAGGGAACCCGGTGCGAATCCGGGACGGGCCCGCCGCTGTGATCGG
>CAYFSD010000259.1:0-3532 GCA_964345705.1 uncultured Desulfohalobiaceae bacterium | reverse complement strand
GATCGGCCATGTCCGCGGAGATCGGGATCATGCGCATCACGGAGCAGATCGACGCCCTGTTCACCATGGGCGTGGATCCCGTCCGCACCCTGGTCAGCCCGCGCATCGTCGCCGCCGTGCTGAGCTTCCCCCTTCTGACGGCCCTGTTCGACGCCATCGGGATTTTGGGGGGCTATATCACGGGCGTGATGCTGCTCAAGATCAATTCCGGGATCTTTCTCACCCAGATGGATTCCCTGGTGGTCCTGAGCGACGTCCTGAACGGATTCTACAAGTCCCTGGCCTTCGGGCTGCTGGTGGTGACCATCTGCTGCTACCAGGGATTCTTCGTGCACACCCGCCACGGAGGGCACGGGGCCAAGGGAGTGAGCCTGGCCACAACCTCAGCGGTGGTCTATTCCTGTGTGGGCATTCTGATTTCCGACTATGTTTTGACCTCTCTGTTGATGTAGCTTATGCGGACACCTCTTATCGAATTCAGACAGGTGGCCAAGCGATTCGGGGACAAGGTGGTCCTGGACGGGATCGATCTGACCATCTATTCCGGAGAGGTCACGACCCTCATCGGCAGAAGCGGAGAGGGCAAGAGCGTCACCCTGAAGCTCATTATCGGGCTCCTCCAGCCGGATAGCGGGGAAATCCTTTATCGGGGCCGGTCCGTGACCCGGATGCGCCGCTCCGAAAGGGAACGCTTCCGCAGGGAAGTGAGCTTTATGTTCCAGAGCAACGCCCTGTTCGACTCCCTCACCGTGCGGGAGAACATCGCCCTGCCCCTGCAGGAGGGAGCCCAGTTGAACAGGGAGGCGATCCAGGAGCGAGTGGCCCGGAGGATGCGGGCCATGGATCTGGAGGGCACGGGAGACAGCTACCCCTCCCAGCTCTCCGGCGGGATGCAGAAGCGCGTGGCCCTGGCCCGGGCCACGGTGACCGAGCCGGAGACGGTGCTCTTTGACGAGCCCACCACGGGCCTGGATCCGGTGCGCAAGAACAGTGTGCTGAGCATGATCACCAGCAATCAGAGGAACTACGGCTTCACCGCGGTGATGGTCAGCCACGACGTTCCGGATGTCTTCTACATCTCCAACCGCATCGCGGTCCTGGAGGAAGGACGGATCATTTATCAGGGGGCGCCGCAGGACCTGGAACAGATGGAGCATCCGGTCCTGCAGGAATATGTGAACAGTCAGGAGATCCTGCGCAACGAAATCTACGGGATGAACAGCGCCAGATGGCTGGAGCGCGCCTACGCCGAGCTGCAGAAGGATTCGGAGAGCCGGGGCGGGGTGGTGCTCGTGCTCGCGCTTCCGGAGTACTACGAGATGAAGGAGCGGGCCGGGCATCTCCTGGCGGAGATCATTTTCGGCGCGATGGCCCGGGCTTTCCATCGGGTGAGTCGGCGCGGAGAGGCCTATGGCGTGGCCCGCTACCACGAGGATCGGCTGGTATGTCTCTGCGAGCCCGCGGAGGACGGTGAGGACCCTGATACCGTGCTCCAGGGGGTCGCCGGCGAGCTGAGCGGTATGGACTTCTGCAGCGCCGGGGTTCGCGGTGGCCGGGCCGCCTTTTCCCTTCAGGGAGGCTGGGACCGGATCGACGGGGAAAGGACCCTGTCCCGGCTGGTGGAGGAAATCCGACATCAGGAGAAGGCCCTGGGAAGCCTGACCTGCAGCGGGGTTTGATGTCGGGCGGCAGGTAATGCATATCGCGGGCGGATACGAACGAAAGGCAAAACGGACGGATTCCATGGGCACCAAGCAACGTCAAATCGAGATGCTGGTCGGGGGCTTTGTGCTCCTCTGCCTGATCGGTGCAGGGTATTTAACCGTCAACCTCGGTGACTTTCAGCTCTTCAGCCCCAGCGGCATCAGCTACAAGGCGCGTTTCAGCGAGGTGGGAGGCCTGGTGGAGGGCAGCGAGGTCCGGATATCCGGGGTTCAAGTGGGCCGGGTGAACGATATCAGCCTGGATCGGGAGCGATTCGCGGTGATGGTGACCTTCAGCCTGAATAATGAGGATATCCGATTGAGCGAGGGCACCATGGTCTCCATCAAGACCAGGGGGCTCATCGGAGACAAGTATCTCAGCGTCTCCCCCGGAGGCACGGGAATGTACCTCGAGCCCGGAGAGACCATCATCGATACCCAGCCGCCGGTGGACATCCACGACCTGATCGGGAAGTATGCCTTCGGCAGCGCTGGCGGCGAGGACTGATCCCGGACCGTTCTCCATCATCCTCCGGCGAATCGGTCCGGAGCATACGGCGAAAAAATAAGGGGCGGATTTATGCGCATATCAATCGGCTTGTGCCTCGTGCTCCTCGCGGCGGTTCTGCTCGTCCCCGCCCGGGGGACGGCCGCCTCGCCGCAGGAGGCGATCGATTCCTATGTCACCGAGGTGGTGGGCGTTTTTCAGAAATACAGCGATACGGATATGCAGTCCGAGGAGCAGCGGAAGGCATTCAAACAGGATCTCTCCTCCGTGGCCCGGGACGTGTTCGCCTACCGGATTATGGTCCGCATGAGCCTGGGCCGCTACTGGGCCGATTTCACCCAGGAGCAGCAGGAGCGGATGGTGGATCTCTTCGTGCAAGTGATCGAGGAGAACTACTTCGGCAACCTCCTGGAGTACATGGACCAATCCAAGAAAATCTCCGAGGACATGATCACCATCGCTGGTGAAACGGTCTTCTCCTCGAGGAAGGCCGAAGTCCGCTCCATGATCCATTACCAGGACAAGGACATCCCGGTGAACTACCGCATGCTCTCCAGAGAGGAGCAGGGATGGCAAGTGTACGACATCCATGTGGAGGACATGAGCCTGGTCCGCAACTACCGGAGCCAGTTCGAGGACCTGTTGACCCGGAAGTCCCCCGAGGAAGTGATCGCCACGATGCAGCGCAAGGTGGAGCGGGATGAGGTCCCTGATCTGCTCGAGTCGGAATAGGCTGCCCATCCCCTCCCTGGCTGGGAAGACAAACCGGTGGTTCAAGGGAGTGCTCCTTTTCGGAGCGGTCTGCCTTCTGCTTGCGGCTTGGCCCGTTCCGCTCCACGCGGAGGACGGCTCGTCCGGGAGCGGGGTGGATGACGACCTCATGAGCGAGCTGGAGGAGGACTACGCCTCCCGGCCCAGAGTGGCCGATCCCCTGGAGCCGTACAACCGCCTCGTCTTCCGCTTCAACGACGGTCTGTACACCTACGTGCTCATACCGGTCTCCAACGGATATAAGGCGGTCGTGCCGGAGCCCTTCCGGGAGGGGATCGACAATGTTTTCTATAACATCCGCTTTCCCGGCCGAACAGTGAATCATCTCCTGCAGGGCCGTCCGGTGCGAAGCGGCCAGGAGATCGCCGGTTTCGTTATCAATACCCTGTTCGGCTTCGGGGGTCTCCTGGATCCCGCGGACAGCATTTCCTGGCTGGGCCCTCCGGACAAGGACACGGGGACCACTCTGGGAACCTGGGGCGTGGGGCAGGGGATGTACATCGTCTGGCCCGGGCTCGGACCGAGCACCCTGCGCTCCAGCGTGGGCATG
>CAYFSD010000258.1:0-3536 GCA_964345705.1 uncultured Desulfohalobiaceae bacterium | reverse complement strand
ATCGGGTTGTCAAGGAGCAGCGCTATGAATATCCCCATCGTCATCGAAACAACAGGCCGCGGCGAGCGGGCCTATGATATCTATTCCCGGCTGCTGAAGGACCGGATCATCCTTCTGGGGACCCCGGTGGACGACTATGTGGCCAATCTGATCTGCGCCCAGCTGCTGTTTCTGGAGTCCGAGGACCCGGAAAAGGAGATCAACTTCTACATCAATTCGCCCGGCGGATCGGTGACCGCCGGTCTGGCCATCTACGACACCATGCAGTACATTTCCGCCCCCGTGGCCACTCTCTGCCTGGGCCAGGCCTCGAGCATGGGAGCCCTGCTTCTGGCGGGCGGATATCCGGGGCTCCGCTTTGGCCTGCCCCACAGCAGGGTCCTCCTGCATCAGCCCATGGGCGGATTCCAGGGACAGGCCTCGGATATTGACATTCAGGCCAGAGAGATTATTCGTTTAAAGAAGAGGCTGAACGAGATCCTGGCTCAGCATACGGGACAGAGCCTGGAACAAGTGGAGCAGGACACGGATCGCGACTACTTCATGAACGTGGACGAGGCCAAGGACTACGGCGTGATCGACGAGGTCCTGCAGTCCAGGAAGGAAATGGCCTCCCGAAAATAGGCGGAACCGAGCGGTTTCGCCAAAAGCTCGGGACAAAGGACGAACCAAGACGGGTGGATACCGACATGGATACGGAGAGAAATACCGATAACAGCGTGAGCTGTTCCTTCTGCGGCAAGACGCAGGACAATGTGCAGCGGCTCATCGCCGGCCCTGATGTGTACATCTGCGACGAGTGCATCGGGCTCTGCAACGAGATCCTGACCCAGGACAAGCTGACCGAGGAGACCGAGGAGGGCCGGCATCTGCCGCCCGAGGCCATCAAGAAGTCCCTGGACGAGTACATCATCGGCCAGGAAGAGGCCAAGCGCATCCTCTCCGTGGCGGTGTACAACCACTACAAGCGGGTCCACTACAAGGAGAACGCCAAGCAGGACGTGCAGCTGGACAAGAGCAACATCCTCCTGCTGGGGCCCACGGGGTGCGGCAAGACCCTCATGGCCCAGACCCTGGCCCGCATCCTGCAGGTGCCCTTCGCCATCGCGGACGCCACGAACCTGACGGAAGCCGGATACGTGGGCGAGGACGTGGAGAACATCCTGGTCCAGCTGCTGCAGAACGCGGACTACGACATCGAGGCCGCCTCCAAGGGCATTGTCTACGTGGACGAGATCGACAAGATCTCCAAGAAGTCGGACAGCGCCTCCATCACCAGGGACGTCTCCGGCGAGGGCGTGCAGCAGGCCCTGCTCAAGATCATGGAGGGGACCGAGGCGAACATCCCGCCCAAGGGCGGCCGCAAGCACCCGCAGCAGGAATACATCCGGCTGGATACGAGCAATATCCTCTTCATCATGGGCGGCGCGTTCATCGATCTGGAGAAGATCATCAAGATGCGCACCCAGGGCACGGCCATGGGATTCGGCGCGGATGTGGGCGCGCACAGGGACAAGACCCAGGGAGAGATCCTGCGCCAGGTGCGTCCCGACGATCTGATCAAATACGGGCTGATTCCGGAGTTCGTGGGGCGCATACCCATTCAGGCCGCGCTGGACGAGCTGGAAGAGGACGATTTGGTCCGCATCCTGACCGAGCCCAGGAACGCCCTGGTCAAGCAGTACCAGAAGCTCTTCGAGCTGGACCATGTCACGCTCCATTTCACCCAGAACGCCCTCAGGTCCGTCGCCAGGCAGTCCATGGAGCGAAAGACCGGGGCCAGGGGCCTGCGCAGCATCATGGAGTCCAAGATGATGGACATCATGTATCGTCTGCCCTCCCTGGAAGGCGTTCAGGAGTGCGTGATCAACAGCTCCACCGTGGAGGAAGGGGCGGAGCCGCTCCTGTTCTACGAAAAGCGCGCCAAATCCGCGTAGCCCCCCACTCCAGCTCTCGCGCTCCCTCTTGTTCCCCTCCCTTGCGATTTCAGAAACCCATAACACCGACTCCGCGGCCCTCCGGACTGGAGGCCGCGGAGACGGTGAATCCGATACCCAGGAGGTTGTATGACCGAGACACGCAACCGGATACCGCTGATGACCCTGCGGGAAGTGGTCATGTTTCCCAACTCCATCGCACCGCTCTATGTGGGGCGACAGGCGTCCATTCGGGCCGTGGAGCAGGCCCTGACCGAATACGACAAGCAGATCCTCCTGGCCACCCAGAGGGATCCGGAAGTGGAGAATCCGGACACCGAGCAGGTCTACGGCATGGGGGTGGTTTGCAAGATCCTGCAGCTGCTGCGCATGCCGGACGGCACGGTCAAGGTCCTCTTCGAGGGCCAGTATCGCGCCACGTGGCAGGGGGGCGACCCGCTGTTCAACTCCGAGGAGGAGTTCCCCGTGGTGGAGGTCCAGCCGGTGGAGGAGCCGGAGATCCTGGACGAGGAGGCCAGGACCCTGATCCGGATGACCCTGGATTCCGTGGAGAATCTGGCCCAGAACGGCAACCGCATCTCCAAGGAGGGGCTCAAGGCCATCCAGGAGCTGGAGAAGCCGGGCGAGCTGGCGGACACGGTGATCCCTTATCTCAAGGCCGGATACGAGAAGAAGCAGGGCATCCTGGAAATCGTTGATCCCAAGCGGCGGCTGGAGGAGGTGTACGGCCTGCTGGTCGCCGAGCTGGAGCACTCCCAGGTGGAGCAGAAGATCAACGAGCGGGTCAAGGAGCAGATCGAGGCCAATCAGAAGAACTACTACCTCAACGAGCAGCTCAAGGCCATTCACAAGGAGATGGGCCTGGAGCAGGAGCCGGGCGAGGAGGGCCAGGAGCTCCTGGAGCGCCTGGACGCCAAACAGATGCCCGAAGAGGCCCGGGAGAAGGCGCGGAGGGAGATCAAGAAGCTGCAGCAGATGCAGCCCTCCTCCGCGGAGTACACCGTGGTCCGCAACTATGTGGATACCTTGCTCGACCTCCCCTGGGACCGGCTCAAGGAGACCGAGCTGGATCTGGACGCCGCCAGCAGGATCCTGGACGAGGACCATTATGGCCTGGAGAAGCCCAAGGAGCGGATCCTGGAGTTTTTGGCCGTGCAGCAGATGGTGCAGAAGATGCAGGGCACCATCCTCTGTCTCGTCGGCCCTCCGGGTGTGGGCAAGACCTCCTTGGCCAAGTCCATTGCCAGCAGCACGGACCGGGAGTTCGTGCGCCTGTCCCTGGGCGGGGTTCGGGACGAGGCGGAGATCCGCGGGCACCGCAGGACCTACGTGGGCGCCATGCCCGGCAAGATCCTGCAGTCCCTGAAGCGGCGCGGATACAATAATCCGGTGATGTGCCTGGACGAGGTGGACAAGCTGAGCTCGGACTTCCGGGGCGATCCCTCCTCGGCTCTGCTGGAGGTGCTGGATCCGGAGCAGAACTACAGCTTCCACGACCACTATCTGGACATGGAGTACGATCTGTCCAACGTCTTCTTCGTCACCACGGCGAACACCCTGCAGACCATTCCCTGGGCCCTGCGGGACCGCATGGAGGTG
>CAYFSD010000257.1:0-3546 GCA_964345705.1 uncultured Desulfohalobiaceae bacterium | reverse complement strand
GCAGGCCGCGATGCAGGCCTCGCAGTTGGCGCACTGACCACACTCGTCGCACATCCGGGTGAAGGCGTCGAGCCAGTCCGCCCCGGTTCGCGGGCACTGCCGCACGAACTGGACGAAGGCGATGAGCCGGTCCAGGGCCTCGTCGTCGATGTGGTGCTCCAGGCGGCAGGCATTGGACTCGGCCAGGTCCTCGGGGAGCTGGAGGAAGGTGTGCAGGAACTCGAACAGGGCCTTGTGCCGGTAGACGATCTGCGTGGCCAGGCGGAAGCCCTCGGGAGTCAGGGTGACCCGGCTGTAGGGATGGTAGTGGATCAGGCCCCTCTGGGCCAGGCTCTGCAGGGCGCCGGTCACCGAGCCCCGCTGCACCCCGAGACGCTCGGCGATATCCTTGGAGCGGGCGGACTTGCTCTCCTGCTCCAGGGCGAAGATGGCCTCCAGATAGTCCTCCAGGCTGGAGGTGAGGGGCTCGGGCTGATTCTTCCAGGCCATAGGCGTATGGGCTCCGGGCTGTGGTCCATCCGGCGCGACGGCGCTCCCCGGCCCCGTTCGCTCCCTCTGCGGCAGCTCGTAACCGGCGTCCGGGGTTACCCGCCGCTGCCTGCGAGCCAGCTCGCGGGGTCCACTCCCCTCTCAGCCGCAATTCGGGGCAAATCCGCTTCGGCGTCCGAGGGCCGCATATAGCTCGGCTCGATGGGGTCAAAGGAATAGCTCCCCGTGCCGGCTGCAGCGAGAAGGGTGTCCGGACAGGGCTTGTCCCAGATTCTATCCAAAAACCGGACCCGGGACAAATCGCGGGCGAGCCGCTCCCGATTCCGCCGCGCTCCGCTGCCCACCAGGCACACGGGCGCGCCCCGCTCTTCCAGGATCCCTTCGGCCTGATCCAGGAACAGGGCCCCGGGCTCGCTGACGGGGCGCACCCCGGTTTCGGGCTCGGAGACAAAGCCCTGCAGATAGACCGTGTTCGTGCGGGCCCTGGTCATGACCCACAGCTCGCCGGGGACGGTGCGCGCGGGGACCTCGGCCACAAGGGGCAGGTAGTCCAGGCCGCAGAGCGGCAGATTCAGGCTCCAGGCCAGGCCATAGGCGTAGGACAGGGCGATGCGCAGGCCGGTGAACGCCCCGGGACCGCGGACACAGGCGATGCCGTCCAGGTCGCCCGCCGTCAGGTCCGCGTCGGAAAGGCACTGCTGCACGGCGCGGGGAAGCAGGGTGATTCCCCGGCTCGGAGCGCGTATCTCCCGGGAGCAGAGCAGCTCCCCGCTCCGGCCCAGCACGGCCTGAAGCCGCTCCTCCGCCGCATTCAGGACAAGGACGATTTCAACCGAAGATCCGGAAGAGGTCATTGTAGATCACCAGGATCATGAGGGCGAGGAGCAGGGACAGACCGACGCGCATGGCCATCTCCCGCCACTTGGGGTCCACGGGTCTGCCCAGGACGGCCTCCAGGCCGAAAAACACGAGATGCCCCCCGTCCAGGACCGGGATGGGCAGAAGGTTCAGGATGCCCAGATTGACGCTGATCAGGGCCGTAAGGCTCAATACGTCCACCACTCCCTGCTGGGCCTGCTCGCCCACCAATTGGGCGATGAGGATGGGTCCTCCCAGGCTCTCCAGGGGCACGGCGCGTTGGATGAGCTTCACCAGGCCGAGGAAGGTGAGCTTGACCACCTGCCAGGTCTGCTGCGCCCCGGCACCCATGGCCTCGAGCGGCCCCAGGTCGCGGTAGATGGTCTCCCCCGAGGCCTCGATCCCGATCCGGGCAACCCGCACCGTTTCCCCGAAGATGTTTTCCGTCTCCTCCACCTCGGGCGTGACGCGGAAGGTCCGCACGACCTCGTCGCGCTCCACGCGCAGAAGGATTTCCTCCCCCGCGGCCCCCCGGATGTGCTCCGCGAGCTGGTGCCAGTACTCCACCGGCTCGTCCTGGATGGCGAGAATCCTGTCCCCGGACTCCATCCCGGCCTGCTGGGCGGGCGTTCCCTCCTGCACCGCGCCGACGGTGGGAGCGAGCATCTGCTGACCCGCAAGGAGAAAGACCCCGGCGTAGATAAAAAGGGCCAGGAGAAAGTTGAACACCGGGCCGGCGCCGACAACCAGCATGCGCTGCCAGGGAGGGCGCTGGGAAAAGCTCTTCTGCCTGTCCTCGTCGCTGGCAAGCTCCTCTCCGGGGGACTCCCCCATCAGCTGGACGTACCCCCCGAGGGGAACCAGGCAAATCCGGTATTCGGTATCCCTGTAGGTGAAGCCGGCCATCTTCTTGCCAAAGCCCAGGGCAAAGGTGCGCACCCCGATGCCCATGGACTTGGCCACCGCGAAGTGACCCAGCTCGTGAAAGAAGATGAGCGCCCCCAGGACGAGGACAACGGCCAGGACACTGATCATTGTGGGATCGACCGCCTTGCTCTTTCGCGTGTTTCTCGGTCCAGGGCGAGGATGTCCTCCACCCCGGGCAACGGGACGGAACGGTGCTCCCGCAGGGCCCGTCTGTTCACCTCGGCGATGCCGAAAAAGGAGAGCCGGCGCTCAAGGAAGAGCTCCACGGCCACCTCGTTGGCCGCATTGAGCACTACCTGATGGCTCGGCCCCTCTTGCAGGGCTCGGCGGGCCAGATCGAGGCAGGGGAATAGCTCGGTATCCGGGGGAAAGAAGGTCAGGCTGCCCGTTCGGGCCAGGTCCAGACGGGGCAGATCCGCTTCCAGCCGCCGGGGATAGCTCAGGCAGTAGGCAATGGGCACCCGCATGTCCGGGAGCCCAAGCTGAGCCAGTGTGGATCGGTCCTTGAACTCCACCAGGGAGTGCACGATGCTCTCAGGATGGATCAGGACCTCGATGTTGTGGACATCGGCCCCGAAAAGGTGACAGGCCTCGATGATCTCCAGCCCCTTGTTCATCAGCGTGGCGGAATCCACGCTGATCTTGGCCCCCATGGACCAGCTGGGATGGTTGAGCGCCTGCTCCGGCGTTGCCTCTTCCAAAAAGGACCTGTCCTTGTCCCGGAAAGGCCCTCCCGAGGCGGTCAGCTGCAGCCTCGCGACCTCCCGCTCGTCGTTTCCGGCCAGGGCCTGGAACAGGGCGTTGTGCTCCGAGTCCACAGGCAAAAGGCTCGCGCCCGTTTCCCGGCAGCAGTCCCGGATCAGGTCCCCGGCCAGAACCAGGGATTCCTTGTTGGCCAGGGCAACCACCTTCCCCTGCCGCAGGGCGGCGACCGTCGGCGCGAGCCCGGCCGCGCCCATGAGGGCGGAGACAATAACATCCGCCTCCCCCAGCGCGGCCAAGGCCTCGTACGCGGCCTGTCCGGCCTGGATGTCCGGGGTGTACCCCCCCGGAAGACGCGAGCGAAGATCACTGGCGGACTCCTCGGAGCGCACGGCCAGATAGCCCGGACGCCACCAGGCGGCCTGCTCGGCCAGAAGCTCCACATTGTCCCCACCGGCCAGGGCCAGCACCCGGAAATGGTCCGGATGCTCACCGGCAACCCGCAACACGTTCCGGCCGATGGAGCCCGTGCTTCCCAGGACGACCAATCCGCGCCCCTGAAGCGGCAGG
>CAYFSD010000256.1:0-3549 GCA_964345705.1 uncultured Desulfohalobiaceae bacterium | reverse complement strand
TTCTGGCACGCTCTATATCGCTTGCGTCCGGCCGATGCTCCCTGGTCACGTATATAACCGGCCGCGTTCTGCTTCTGAGGGAGTCCGCCAGCTTCCGGATGGCCCCGATTGTCTCCATGGCACCGGGAACATGGCAAGGGGACTCCGGCAGCACGAAATCGTTCTGCATGTCGATAATGGCCAGGGCCTGTTTCTCTGGCGAATTCATGGGCACCTCGAATGCGACCGTTTTTCAAAAAATCCCGCAGGGGATCATATCTGCAGGATCTTCTTCAGCCTGGCTTTCGCCCGCTTGAGCCTCGTCTTCAGTGTCTGGACGGGGACCTGAAAGACATCCTCGAGCTCGGAGAGGGTATATCCCTCCACAAGGTGCAGTAGGACCAGGGACCTGTTTTCCGGATCCAGGGTATGCAAAGCCGCTCGCAGACGTTGCCTGTCCCCGGCCCTCTGTGCCAGCAGCTCAGGGCCGGGATTGTCCGTGTGCATTTCCTCGACTTGAATGTCCGAGGCATGGAGAAAATGCTCCGGGCGTCTCGCCCTCTTCCTTTCCAGATCGATAAACTGCCTGTACAGCGCCTTCTTGAGCCAGGGAGCCAACAGCTCCACCCCCTGCATCTCCCTCGTCTTGGGATACAGTCTGGTCAGAAGCTCCTGGACCAAGTCCTCCGCATCCTCCTTCCTTCCGGTGAGGCGCCAAGCGGCTTTGTACAGGGAGTCAAGATGCGGGGCGAGCAACTTCTGAAAAGTCTCCCCTTGTCTCCTCGATTCAGGCATGGAGGATCACCGATAGTTCCATTACCCGTTCCGCTGGGTAACTATTCACCACCCCAATGCCTCTGCGTCCATGGGGTGCATAGCTGCTCCGGGATGAAGATCAGAACACGTGCCGCAATCCAAGCATGATCTGACTGCTTTCATAGCTGTACCTGGAAAAGTTCGAATCGTTGTCCGTGCGGCTGTATTCCGCGAACACGGCGAGGTCTGAGGTCACGTCGTGCTCGCCCCGCACCGAAACCTGGATCCGGTCGTCCTCCCGATGCTCCTCGAGGATGGCGCCGTCCTCCTGCATGCGATTCTCGTCCGGATACAGGCTCTTGCGGTATTGCCCGTAGAGGGCGAGTGTCCATTCCGGCGCCAGACGACAGTCCACCCCGGAGTGGATGCTGCCGCGAAGCGGGGAATAGCTGAAAAACTCTCCTTGTTCTTCCAGATCCTCGCGGTCATTGTATTCTCCACGAAGACCGGCATACACCCTTCCCCAGGTGAAATTGCGCTCCAGTCGCGCGGTCAACTGATTCTTCACTCCGGTCACGTAATCATAGTCGCTGCCGCCCTCGATCCAGCTCAGCTCATCTGACAGTTCGAGCCTGTAATTGCCCAGGCTGCGCTCACCGCGAAGCTCAAGAGCGGGAGCGAGGGCGTAGAGATCGCCTGCCGCAAGGTCCGCGGATAGGCTCAGACCCAATTTGGAGCGCCAGGAAGAGTGCTTCTTGTGCCGGCTCACGCCCACCGAGAGGGAAGAAAAGCTGTAATCGTCTTCAGTTGCGTATTGCCGAGTGAATGCGTCCATGTCCAGACGAAGCCCGTTATTTTCGTTTCCGGACAAGAACGCGTTGGTCAGGGCGTAGACCTCGGCAAACACGTCCCCCTCTTCGCTAACACCCTCGAAATCCTTTTCGGGTGCGAGCACCGCATTGTCGTCGTACCCCGCAGCCGCTGAAATCATGGTGAATTTCCCGCCGGTGGCCGGCTCGGGCTCCTTCCGGCCGAGCTCTTCGAGCTTCCGGGCGGCGTTTTGTCCCGTTCTGGAGTCTCCGGCAACCTCTCGGGCCCGGGAATAGTAGTCCACCGCCGCCAGCCTGTCTCCACGGGCCTCCGCAATCAGCCCCAGATTGTAGAACGCCAGATGACGCCAATCCGGGTTCTCCGCCAGAAAGCGGAAGGCCTCCACAGCCTGTTCGTAATTCCCCAGCCTGTAATGGGTCGCTCCCAGGTTGTAGCGAAGCTGAGGGGTCCGGACGCCTTGCTCTTCCGCCTCCCGAAAAGAGCGTAGCGCCTTGGCGTAGTCTCCCCGCTCGAACGCTTCCATGCCGGCTTGGAATGCATCGGTTGCATGAGCCGGCACTGCGCCCGCAAGAAACACAAGAGCAAGGATCGGGGTCAGCAATGCGAACGTGAATCTCCTTCCCATGTCGGGCACCTCTCGGCGGAGCTAAATTTGTACACCAGAAAAAGCATGAACTGGGCCTGCTCGCTCGTCCGAAGATCCCCAGCGAGAAAGGCCCAGCCAATGCCGACGCGAATCCGGATTGGATGCTTATTGGTTATTCCGCGGCACGTCTCGATCCTGCACTCGATCCTGCACCCGATCCCTCACCTCGTCACCGCGCTTCTGCTCCTGGGCTTCCCTGGCTCGCTCCCTGGCCCTCTCACGGGCCTCTTGGGCTTTTTCCCTACCCTTTTGACGGGCTTGTTCGGCCCTTTCCCGGCCGAAGTCCCTGCCTTTCTCCCTGGCTTCGTTGGCGGTTTCCAGACCCTCGCTCGAGCTCTCCTTCCCCTGCTCCGAAGCCGTCTCCGGGAGTCTGAGCTCCCGATCCACACCTTCCGGTGTCTCGTCCGGCCCCACGACCTTCATCGTATCCTGGGGCGCGTTTTGCTGTCTGGCCTGTTCACCCTTTTCCGAAGGATTGCCCTCATCCTGGGCCATGGCCGGAGCCGCGAAGATCAGCCCGGACACCAGCAGACCGATGACGGAGATCAGGATGCTTCTTGTCATAACGCTCCTCCTTTATGGTGTTTTTCAAATTTCACTCGTTTCTCTCCCGCTGTTTATTTGAGTGGGCTTCACGCGAACACTGACTTCCTTTTCAATGCTGCCGTAGCGATAGCCCACCCGGATTGTCCCCCCGGAGCCGTTTTGCATCTCCACAGGCAATTCCAGGAGGTTACGGCCCTGCACCAGATCCGTACGCCACTGCACACTCCTGCGGCCGGGAACCCCCCTCAGGGCCACATTTCCCTCCAGATCGACGCTCAGGATGGCGTCCTTGCGGGCTTTCTTCGTCTCGATCAGGATCCGAATGCCATCCCTTCCCCCTTCAGACATCACGATCTCGATGGGCTGCTGGCTTACAGGGCCTTGCTGGATGCTGAAATGGACCAGATACCCCGCGAAAAAAACCATCAGCATCGCCGCTGCAGCCGAAATCCCCTTAAAGAGACGAGCCCTCCGGCGCTGCCGCCATCTGCTCATCGCTTTGTTCATCACCCTGTCCGCAAACCCTTCATCCGGATCGGGAACAGGCTCCTCCCTCAATGCCCGGGCCAAGAGAAGATCCCTGTAATACTCGCGACACAGCTCGCACTGGCGCAAATGCGCCGCGACTTCTCCGTTTTCCTCCAAGGGGCCCCCATCGCGGGGCAGCTGATCGATAATCTGTCTGCATTCAGCGCATTTCATATCATTTCCCTCTATCCTGTAAGACGTATAAAAGACGGAAAAGGGGTCAGATCCCATGGGATTTTTTGAGCCGAAGCTCGAGGGCCGGC
>CAYFSD010000255.1:0-3555 GCA_964345705.1 uncultured Desulfohalobiaceae bacterium | reverse complement strand
GGGTCAGGCTCTGGTTGTTCTCGGTCATGGTCAAGACCGAGAACAACCAGAGCCTGACCCGGGACCAGATCGGGGGGATCGTGCATCTCGTCTCCGGAAGCATCAAGGGGCTGGAAAAGGGCAACGTGACCGTGGTGGACGACAGCGGCAAGCGGCTGACGGAGAACGATGAGGGGCTGGGGAGCCCCATGTCCCCGCAGAAGCTGAAATACAAGCAAAAGGTCCAGACCCGTCTGGAAGAGAAGGCGCAGTCCCTGCTGGACCGTGTTTTCGGCCCCGGTCGGGCCCTGGTCCGGGTGACCGCGGACCTGGATTTCACCCGAAAGCAGACCACGGAAGAGGTCTTTGACACCGGAAACGTGGTACCGCGCAGTGAGAAGGAGATCACCGAGGAGACCGGAGGCCGCGAGGTTGGAGGCGTGCCCGGGGCCCAGTCCAATCTGGGCGAGGACGGGGAAGAGACTTCCGTGGTGGAAGCTCCCAGCTCGCGCAGCCAGGAGGTCACCAACTACGAGATCGGGAAGCAGATCAACGAGATCACCGAGCCCATCGGCGGGGTGGAGCAGCTCTCCGTTTCCGTTGTGGTGGGTGAGGGGGAACAAGGAGGGCAGGGAGCGCAGGCCGCTTCGCAAGTGAGCCAACAGCAGCTGGACTCGGTCCAGACCATGGTTTCCAGCGCCCTGGGCCTGAGCAGGGACCGGGGGGACCGCATCGAGGTGGTCTCCATGCCCTTCCGCAGGAGCGTGTTGGAGGGCGAGGGGGTGGACGCGACGGAAGCCGCGGGATTTGAGAGGTATCTTCCCTTCGCCAAGTACGGGGCGGCCCTGATCGGGCTGCTCCTGGTCTACCTCCTGCTGCTCAGGCCGCTCATTCGCACCATGCAGGGCGAGGTCCGCGAGCACTACAAGACGGTTCAGCAGCTGGAGGAGGAACAGACCCAGCAGCAGAAGATCCCCTCCAGGGAGCATCAGCCCATCGAGCAGCTCCGCCAGGAGATCTCCCAGTCCAACGTCAGCCCGGCCCAGGTGGTGAAGGCCTGGCTCAAGGAAGGGTAGTGCCGCTTTGAAGCTCAAAGTTCAAGGTTCAGGGTGCCCTGAATACTGAACGCCATTTTTCGGAGAGCACCGTATGGATTTTGCCAAGATGTCCGGGATCGAAAAAGCTGCCATCCTGCTGCTCTGCCTCGGGGAGGAGACCACCTCCGAGGTGTTCAAGGAGCTCAGCGACTTCGAGGTCCGGATGATCAGCCGAAGCATGGCCCAGTTCGACCACGTCCCCGCGGACGTGGCCAAGTCGGCCCTGGATCAGTACCGCAAGACCCAGGAGGAATACGCCGGGATCTTCGTCGACGGGGGGGAGTTCATGAAGAACGCCATCAGCTCCGCCGGAGACCCGGAGCGGGTGCAGGCCCTTCTGGAGGAGGTTGTCACCGGCAGCGAATCCCGTCCCCTGGAGACCATTTCCATGATGGATCCCCGGACCATCGCCGGCCTGCTGCAGAACGAGCACCCGCAGACCATCGCTTTGATCCTGTGTACGCAGAAGTCGGACCACACCGGGAAGGTGCTGCCCTATTTCCCCGAGGAGCTCAAGGCGGACGTCATCCACAGGGTGGCCAAGATCGACAAGGTCTCCCCGGAAGTGCTCAAGCAGATCGAGCAGGCCCTGCAGAAGGAGATCGGCGGGATCATCAGCAGGGAGCAACAGCAGGTGGGCGGAGTGGACAAGGTCGTGGACATCCTCACCCGCATGGAGCAGGGGGTGGATCAGACCCTGCTCAACTCCATCGAGGAGGCGGATCCCGAGCTGGCCGAGGAGATCCGCAAGAAGATGTTCACCTTCGAGGACCTGGTGGGTGTGGACGATCGCGGGATGCAGCAGATCCTGCGCGAGGTGGACAACCAGACCATGACCACGGCCCTGAAGACGGCCTCGGAGACGGTGCAGGACAAGATCTTTTCCAACATCAGCCAGCGGGCCAGGGAGATCATCAAAGAGGATCTGGAAGCCATGGGCCCCATGCGCCTGTCGGACGTGGAGGCCGCTCAGCAGAGCATCGTGCAGATCGCCCTGAGGCTGGAGCAGGAGGACAAAATTGTCATACCGGGTCGAGGAGCCGATGAGGTCTTTGTCTAGGATCCGCAGGAACGGGGAAAGCGATTCGATCCAGAGGATCCAGTTCCGGGAGCTGGACGAGGTGGGCGAGTCCGAGAGCGGGATGTTCATTCCCACACGGGACCTCCCCCACGGAGCGGAGTCTGAAGCGAAAGCCCCGTCCGAGAGCGGGGAGGGAGACGAACGTTCACAGGAGAAGGATCGGGATGCCGGTCTGTCCCAACAGGAGGTGGAGGCCATCCGCGAGGAGGCCTACACCCGGGGCAGACAGGAGGGCATGGAGGAAGGATACAGCCAGGGCAAGGAGGAGGGAAGGCACGAGGTGCGGCAGGAGCTGGACCAGACGGCCCAGGCCCTCGGGGAGGCCCTGGAGGGGATCAACGGGCTGCGCCGCTCCATCCTGGGCTCCAGCAAGCAGGACATGGTCCGCCTGGTGCGGACCATAGCGGAAAAGGTGATCCATGTGGAGGTGCATTCCCGGGAAAAGCCCATTCTCAGGGCGGTGGAAAAGGCCATCCACGCAGCGGTCCAGTCCGAGGAGTACCGTGTCCGGGTGAACCCGGATGATCTGCATGTGGTGCGCGAGAACAAGCCCCTGTTTTTGGCCAGCATCAGCGGTTTGAAGGACATCGTGGTGGAGCAGGACGAGGATGTTTCCCGGGGCGGCTGCATGGTGGAGTCCGACCAGGGCAAGGTGGACGGGACCATCGAGACCCAGCTGGAGCGGATCCAGGAGCAACTGGAGGCCGAGATCGCGAGCGAGGACAGCTGATGGAGAACCTGATCCAGGCGGTCCGGGACGCGCACTCCCTGCGGGTGCGGGGCAAGGTGACCAACATCATCGGGCTCATTATCGAGGGCTACTGCCCGGAGGCCTCGGTGGGCTCCATGTGCGACATCATTCCCCTTCGGGGCGGCCAGCCCGTTTCCGCGGAAGTGGTCGGCTTCCGGGATTCCAGGGCCCTGCTCATGCCCTTGGGCGAGCTTCGGGGGCTGGGCCCGGGGAGCCTGATCCGCGTGCGCCATGCCGGGGCGGGCATCGGAGTGGGCGAGGAGATGCTGGGCCGGGTCTTTGACGCCATGGGCCAGCCCATCGACGGCGAGCCCCATCCCCGCCTCGACGAGGAAATGCCCCTGTACTCCCTTCCTCCCGGCCCCATGGAGCGGGAGCAGATCACCTCGCCCATGGATCTGGGCATCCGTTCCATCAACGGAACATTGACCCTGGGCACGGGACAGCGCATGGCCATCATGGCCGGATCCGGAGTGGGCAAGAGCACCCTGTTGGGGATGATGGCCAGGGACACCCAGGCGGATGTGAACGTCATCGCCCTCATCGGTGAGCGGGGTCGCGAAGTCCGGGAGTTCATCGAGCAGGATCTGGGCAGCGAGGGGCTGGGTCGCTCGGTTTTGGTGGTGGCCACCTCGGATCAGTCCCCG
>CAYFSD010000254.1:0-3571 GCA_964345705.1 uncultured Desulfohalobiaceae bacterium | reverse complement strand
CCGCGCTTTCGCTGGCCATTCCGCTGCTTCTCTTCGGGTTTCTTGTGGCGGGCTGCTCCTCCGAGGGCATCTCCCGCCTGGAGCGCGAGGACCGTCCCCTCCCCAAGGACGTCGAGGTGAGCGAAGCGGAGCCAGGGCGTTACGGCGGGGTCTTCGTCCGCTCCGCCTCCCAGCAGCCCAAGACCTTCAATCCCCTGGTGGCGCAGGACGCCTATTCCAGCCAGGCTATCGGCCGTTTCCTCAACGGGCTCACCACCTATCATCCGGTCAAGGAGGAGGTGGTCCCCGCCCTGGCCCGCTCCTGGGACATCTCCGAGGACAAAAAGACCATCACCATGCGCCTTCGCCGCGGGGTGCGCTGGAGCGACGGGGAGCCCTTCACCGCGGAGGACGTGGTCTTCACCTTCAAGGCCCTCTTCGACGAGCGCTACCCCAACCGCTACCAGGGGCAATACACCATCGGGGGCGAGCCCATCGGGGTGGAGAGGGTGGATGCGCACACGGTGCGCTTCACCACGGCCAGGCCCTATTCCCCCTTCCTCTACGTCATCGGCTTCATCGGCATCCTGCCCAA
Source organism: uncultured Desulfohalobiaceae bacterium (assembly GCA_964345705.1). GTDB lineage: Bacteria > Desulfobacterota > Desulfovibrionia > Desulfovibrionales > Desulfothermaceae > JAIPDU01. The sequence goes on along the minus strand of CAYFSD010000254.1, from coordinate 2,997 downwards.
GCACGTTCTGTTCGACGCCTATCAGAGCGGCGAGCTCTTGCAGGCCTGGAGCATCCGCACCGCCCTGCGCCAACCGGAGCGTCTCGTGGGCACCGGTCCCTTCCGGGTGCGTTCCTTTCAGCCGGGCCAGCGGATCGTGTTCGAGCCCAACCCCCACTACTGGCGGGTGGACGAGGAGGGCAAGCGCCTGCCCTACATCGACTATCTCATCACCCGCTACGTGCAGGACGCCAACACCCAGACCGTGCTCTTCGCCTCGGGCCAGACGGATATCGCCACCATTTCCCCGGGGGACGTGGTGGGAGTGCGGGAAAACGCCGAGCTGCACGAGTACACCGTCCACCATCGCGGCCCGGCCAGCGGGATCCACTTCATCTGGTTCAACCAGAAGCCCGGGACCGACGACAAAGGCGAGCCGTACGTGGCCCCGCACAAGCTGGATTGGTTCACCAACAAGCGGTTCCGGCAGGCCCTGATGTACGGCTTCAACCGGCAGGGGCTGGCGGAGAGCCTCTATTTCGGACGGGCCTCGCCGCTTCACTCCATCATCAGCCCGGCGAACGAGCGCTGGTACAATCCGGATGTGCCCAAGTACTCCTACGACCCGGAGCGGGCCCGGGAGATCCTGCGCTCCGAGGGCTTTCGGCGGGACGAGGAGGGCTGGCTGCGGGACAGCGAGGGCCATCCGGTGACCTTCCGCATCTTCGCCTCCGAGGGCGACGAGACCGTGCCCCGCATCCTCTCCGCCTTCCGGGAGAACATGACCCGGCTGGGCATTCGCGTGGACATCCGCTACCTGGACTTCGGCACCCTGGTGGCCCGGGTCAGCCGACACCACAGATACCAGGCCGCCATGATGGGCTTCACCGGCGGCCCGGATCCCTCCGGCGGGCGCTCCATTTACCTGAGCTCCGGCAGGCTGCACGTGTGGAATCCGGAGCAGGAAGAGCCCCGCACCGAGTGGGAGGCCCGGGTGGACGAGCTGGTCCGCGCCTCGGAGCGGACCTTCGACCCCCAGGAGCGCGTGGAGCACGTGCACCACATGCAGGAGATCTTTTCCGAGCAGGTGCCGCTTCTCTACCTGCTCGCTCCGCACGAGTACACCGGGCTCAAGGACAAGTGGGAGAACGTCCGCATTCCCTCCATGGGCTCGGCGATGTGGAATATTGACGAGTTGTACCGAGCCCGTTGAGGCAAGCGAACGCGAGGAACGCTCATGCTCGCCTTTCTGCTGCGGCGCATCCTGTCCGCGATCCCGCTTCTTTTGGGGATCTCCGTGCTGGTCTTTATGCTCCTGGCGGTGGCCCCGGGTGACTTTCTGGACGTGGCCCGGAGCCAGCCGGACATCCCCGCGGAGTATATCCAGCAGATGGAGGAGCGATTCGCCCTGGGCGAGCCCTGGTACGTGCGCTACGCTACCTGGCTGGGCAACGCCCTGCAGGGCGATCTGGGCCGCTCCTGGATCTACAAGGTCCAGGTGACGGATCTGCTCTGGCAGCGGATCCCGGCAACCCTGCTCCTGTCCGCCCTGTCCATCCTCTTCGCCCTGAGCCTGGCCATCCCCTTGGGGGTGCTGGCGGCGGTGTACAAGGACTCCATCTTCGACCGCGCCACCTCCCTTCTGGCCTACGCCGCCCTGTCCATACCGGAGTTCTTCCTGGCCCTATTGGCGGTGATGTTCGCCGCGCGCACCGGCTGGTTCCCCACTGGCGGGCTCACCTCGGTGGAGCACGAGTTCCTGCCCTTCTGGGCCCGGATCGCGGACTACGCCCACCACCTGGTCCTGCCCACCGTCGTGCTGGGCATGGGCAGCGTGGCCAACTACATGCGCATCATGCGGGCCAACTTCCTGGACCACGTGCGGGAGGACTTCGTGACCACCGCCCGGGCCAAGGGGGTGCCCGAGGGCAGGGTGATGTTCGTCCACGTGCTGCGAAACGCCATCAACCCCTTGGTCAGCGCCTCGGGCTTCATCCTGGCCACCCTGCTGTCCGGCTCCATCCTGGTGGAGAACGTGATGAACTATCCCGGCCTGGGCCAGCTCATCTTCCAGGCCCTGATGCGGCAGGACCAGTTCGTGGTGGTGGCCGCGGTGCTCATGGGCTGCATCATGCTCATGGCGGGCAACCTGGTGGCGGACCTGCTGCTGGCCTGGTTTGATCCGCGAATTCGGCTAGAGAAGAATTAACCCATGCTTCGTTACATCCTCCGCGAACTCCTGCGCCGCCGCCTGGGCGCGATCTGTCTGATGGTCCTGGCGGTCCTGTACGGGGCCACCATCCTCTCCCAGTTCCTGGCTCCGTACCTGCCCACGGATCAGGATCTGGATCACGCCTATCATCCGCCCACGCGGATCGTAGTGAAGGACTGGCGCCCCCATGTCCAGGTCTATGAGCGGGTGGACCCCTCCGCGGCCAAGTACCAGCCCGTCGAGGGCAAGACCGTTCCCTTGCGCTTTTTCGCCTCAGGAGAGAAGTATCGCTTCCTGGGCCTGTTCCCCACCAGCACACACCTCTTCGGCGTGGACGAGCCCCACAGGGTCTATCTTTTGGGAAGCGACGCCACGGGCCGGGACGTGTTCTCCCGCCTGCTGTACGGGGCCCAGGTGTCGCTGAGCATCGGCTTCATCGGCATCCTGGTCACCATGAGCCTTGGCTTTCTCGTGGGCAGCGCCGCGGGGTACTTCGGCCGCTCCGTGGACTTTGTGGCCATGCGCCTGGTGGAGTTCGTCATCGCCATCCCCTCGCTGTATCTGCTCATCGCCCTGCGCGGGGCCTTGGCGGAGTATTTCGATCCGGAGCAGATGTACCTGCTCATCGTGCTCATCCTCTCCCTTATCGGCTGGGCCGGGGCGGCCCGCATCATCCGGGGCATGGCCCTGTCCCTGCGGGAGCGGCCCTTCGTGCTGGCCGCGGAGGTCATGGGACAGAAGAGCTCCCGGATCCTCATGCGGCATTTCCTGCCCAACCTGGCCAGCTACCTCCTGGTGGCCGCCAC
>CAYFSD010000253.1:0-3576 GCA_964345705.1 uncultured Desulfohalobiaceae bacterium | reverse complement strand
GGATGTGGGAAATCCGAGCAACTTCGAACGGATAGCCTACCTCTACCAAAATGAGTTGGAACGCGTCCAAGCCGATGTCAGCTCCGATCGATTCAGCGACGAGGCCACCGTAGCGGAAATCAAGCGGTGCGCGGAGAAAAACGACTACCTCGCCGATCCGCACGGCGCGGTAGGCTTGCTGGCCCTGTCCAAAAGCTTGAAAGAAAGCGAGCTGGACCTGGTCATCACTCAGGAGGACATTCCAAACATCACCATCATGTCAGAAGGAGGCAACAGGGGGGCTTGAGGCGATCCCTGACTCACTTTTGAAGTTTCATATGTGGCAAGAACGGCGTGCTCGTCGATGTTTTGCAGCACGCGCCGGGTGACCTCCTTCAGTCTGACGTCACTGGGGACAAGCTTCAGCTCCTGTCGCCGCTCTTCAGAAGCGAGATCGGCCGTGGCGCAGCTGGTCGGCAGAACAGCCGGAATGATCGGTTCCCAACCATACGCATGGCGTGTCCACCCCGGCATCATGGTCCCTCCGCATCGCCCAGGGGGCCAAAAGGTTTGCCGTACCCTGTGAGTTCGACGTAGCCTGTCCCGTTGACGCTGTCCTGTCCTCTCCGACCCTGGACCGAGACGCTCCCCTCCCAGTAGATCCGGCCTGTGGTGCTCTCGGTGAGCATTTCCTGATTCTTCATCCTCGGCCTGACCACCGCCTCAAAACGAATATCTTCCATGTTCAGGCGCCAGCCACTGGGATAGACGATCCCGGTCTCCGGGCTCTGCCAGGTGTCCAGGACCTCGACAGAGGTGCTGCTCGAGGATATGGCCCTGGTCCCGCCCGACCTGGTGATGAAAGTTCCGGCCGAGGCGGGGTGGCTTCCCCCGTCCAGGGTTCTGAGGACAAAGAACATGACCTCGGTCTGATCGCTCAGCTGCAGGCTGAACCAGTCCCACCCGACCATGTCCTCTTCCAGCAGGGCCGAGGAAAACTCGTGATCCATCCAGGCCTGCCCCGTGACTCCGAAGGTGGCCTGCCCCAGGCGGATCTGCCCGCTGGCCTCGAGTCTTGGAAAGGACACGTAGCAGCTGGCGCTGGTCGGGCGGGACCCTTTCCGGCTGTAGCCGTCATCCCCATGCAGTATCGGCCCTTTTGTGGGGATGAGCTCGAGGGCCAGCCCCATCTCTTTGGTCCGGGCCCGCAGTGTCTGGGCCTGCGGTCCGATGACGATGCTCCAGTCGCGGACATTGAAATGCCAGGTTCCGTCCCGCGGTTCGACCCCGGCAAGACCTTTGGCACCGCGCATCACCCGTTCGCTTTGGTGAAAACCGCGGTTCTCGATGTCCGACAGGGCTAAATGGGCTGCCCAGACCTGTTCGGTCCTCCAGTTTGAAAAACGCCCGGATCGTGTCTCCCCGCGGTCTGCCGAGAGCCTGGTCCGGAAAAAGGTCAGCTCAAAGCCGAAAGGCCGGCCGCGGTCTGCGGTCAGGTTGCCGGTGAAGTACCACCACTCGATGAGGTGCTCAGGGTGAGAGCCGTGGTCTTTGGGGAACTGCAGTCCGCATGGGCCGTCGATCCGGGGGACATCGGGCCAGGCCCGGGCCGGCACAGCGCCCTGGATGAGCAGCAGCCCGAGAAAGAGCCACAGCAAAGGTCGGAAGGTCATGGCATCGCTCCCACTTCACTCCTGTCGCAGGGCCAGCGCTGCCGGGAGCCTGCGGATGAGCCGCAACACCGGTATGGCTGCCAGGGCTGCGGCCGCAAAGGCCAGGGGCACGGCCAGCACCAGCTCCGGCCAGTCAACAGCGTAGACAAAGGTCCAGCCAAAGGAAACCCTGTTGACGACAAAAATGAGAATGGCCGAAAGGATGAAGCCGCAGGCAAATCCGGCCAGGATCCCGACACTGACCAGGAAGCCGGCCTCCCAGAAGACCACAGCCCGAATCTGGGCAGCCAGGGCCCCAATCGCGGTCAGGGTGGCCACATCTCGCTTTCGCTCCAGAATGATCACGGCCAGGGTGGTGGTGATCCCAAGTCCGGCTACGATCATGGCGATGATGAGCAGCACGGTGGTCACGGCAAAAGTGTCCTTGAAAATGGACAGAACCGCTGAACGCAGGTCGGTCCCCAGAGTGATCTCCAGCCCGGACGCCAGAGAGGACTGTTCGACGAGCCTGCTCCGGAAGTCCCTGGCTTTGGCCTGGCTTTGCGGGCCAGGGAAGAACATCCGGACACCGCTCCATTCGGACACGCCGGTCTGTTCCTCGAACCAGGACCTGGACAGGAAGACCACCCCGCCCCTGGTCCGGTAGCTGCGGATGACGCCGGCCACTTCTGCCCTGAGATCCTGACCGGCCACCCGGAGGGCAAAAGGGTCCCCCACATCGAGACCGGCCTGGGTGGAGACGGTTTCAGACACCAGAACCCCCTGGCCGTTGTGGACCTGCCGGATGGCCTGATCAGGATCGCCCCTGCGGAAGAGAAAACCGCCGACATCTTGAAACTGGAGCACATCCAGGGTCTCCACCTGAATGGGGACACCTTCATAGTTGAGGTAATAGCGTTGATACGGCAGCAGCGTGGCCTGGCCGGCATGGTCTGAGATCCATGTCCTGGCCCTTGTCGTCATGGGGTCCTGGTAGGCGTTGCTCTCGGCGTTCAGGGGCCTGATGAACAGATCCCCGCTGATGGTGTCCTGGATCCAGACCGTGAAGGTCTTTTCAAAACTCGTGGTCATGATGGACAGGGCCACAAACAGGGCCATGGCCGTGATCAGCGCCCCGACAGAAACGGCGATCCGTGGTCCGGCCTGCTCCATGGTCTTTCCGGCCAGAAAGGCGGGGGTTCCAGCCACCCTGGACAGCCTGGGGCTGACGAACCGGCTCAGGGCCTGCATGAGCACAGGGGCTGTGAGGGCAAAGCCGATGAACAGTCCAAAGACGGCCAGGTAGGGAAAGACGGGCCAGGACTGGGGGCTGGGGAGCTGGCTCACGGGCCAGGCTGCAGCGATGAGCCCCAGGCCGAACCAGGACGGCAGGCCGAACCCGGAGGTTCGAGCGCCCTGCTGGTGCACCGTGCGCATGGCCTCCCACGGCGGGACCAGCATGGCCTGGCGGGCCGGCTGAGCAGCGGCGAGCAGGGCCACCGCCAAGGTGACCCCGAAGGACAGTCCAATCTCCCACAGATTGACCCCCACCCCCTGAACAGCGACCCGGACAAAGAGGGTGCTCACCGTCTGGCTGACATCGTCCAGGAGCCAGTTGGTGAGCACCAGGCTGAGCGGAATGGCCAGAACCCACCCCAGAAGCCCGAGCCCTCCGCCTTCCACCAGGAAGAGGCAGAATACGAGCCTTCGGCTGGCCCCCATGGACCTGAGAACAGCCACTTCGAACCTTCTTGAGGCGGCGTTCAGGGCCACCACGCTGTAGACCAGGAACATGCCCACGAACAGGGAGACAAAGCTGAGCATGGTCAGATTGAAGTCATAGGCCTGGGCCATGTCCGTCCCGGTCTGACGGCGCTGAGAGGCCCGGTCGAGATTGATGCCCTCCGGAAGAAGAGCTGCTATGGCCCGGGGCTCGAATCCTGAG
>CAYFSD010000252.1:0-3606 GCA_964345705.1 uncultured Desulfohalobiaceae bacterium | reverse complement strand
GGCACGTGCCACTTCTACGGCGGCGGGGGCGACGGGGTGAAGCACGGGGATCTGGATTCCTCCCTGCTCGACCCCTCCCGGGAGCTGGACGTGCACATGACCGCCGAGGACGGCGGCCCGGACTTCACCTGCGTCCGCTGCCACACCACGACGGATCACCGCATCGCCGGGCGCTGCTACAAGGTGCCCGCGGCCGAGGAGCGGGAGAGCCTGCTCGAGGACGACAAGGTCTCCCGGATCACCTGCGTCTCCTGCCATTCCAAGACACCCCACGAGGAGGGGCACAAGGCAGATGACCACACGGACAAAGTGGCCTGTCAGAGCTGCCACATCCCGGAATTCGCCCGGGAGAAGCCGACCAAAATGTTCTGGGACTGGTCCGAGGCGGGCAAGCACGCCGAGGACGGCTCGCTCATCGTGGAGAAGGGGGACCTGGGCAAGCCGGTGTACCATACCAAAAAGGGCCGCTTCGAATGGGCCAAAAACGTGGTCCCGGAGTACTACTGGTTCAACGGGACCATGGAATACCATCTGATCACGGAGTCCTTCGATCCGTCCCAGCAGCCCCTGGAGCTGAACCGGCCCGAAGGGAGCCGAACGGACGAGAGCTCGCTCATCTATCCCTTCAAGGTGCATCGGGGGGTTCAGCCCTACGACGCGAAGCAAAACAAGATGGTCAATCTGCACCTCTTCGGGACCAAGGAATCCGGGGCCTACTGGAAGAACTACGACTGGCGGGAGTCCATCGACGCGGGCATGGAATACATGGATCTGTCCTGGAGCGGGGAGATGGGATACGTGCGCACTGAATACCATTTCCCCATCACCCACATGGTGGCCCCCAAGGAGGATTCCCTGGAGTGCTCGGCCTGTCATGCGGAAACAGGGCGTCTCGCCGGACTGGGAGGGTTCTACATGCCCGGGCGGGACCATAGCTCGGTGCTGGACGGCATGGGATGGACCCTGACGGTCCTGGCGCTCCTCGGCGTGGCGCTCCACACCGCGGGACGCGTGGTGGCGGCCAAAAGGCGCGCTCGAAGGAAATAGCCGACACGTTGATCATCGAGGCAACACCTGAAGGGGAATCAATATGGCACACGGTCGAGCCACGTATCTGTACACGCGTTTCGAGCGGTTCTGGCACTGGGCCCAGACCCTGCTGGTGCTCCTGCTGCTGATCACGGGCTTCGAGCTCCACGGCTCCCTGGGCCTCTTCGGATTCGAGCAGGCCCACGCGCTGCATATCTATGCCGGTTGGGCCTGGCTCATCCTCTACGCCTTCATTGTCTTCTGGCTCTTCACCACCGGGGAGTGGAAGCAGTTCACGCCCACGTACAAGAAGCTCCTGGAGGTGATGTGGTTCTACGCCTACGGGATCTTCGCGGGCAAGCCGCATCCAGTGCCCAAGAGCAAGGGGGCCAAGCACAATCCCCTGCAGCGCCTGACCTATCTGGGCGTGGTCTCCTTTCTGGTTCCCTTTCAGCTGATCACCGGCTTTTTGGCCTACTACTACAATTCCTGGCCCGCCATGGGCTGGGACTGGTCCCTGCAGACAGTGGCCCTGCTGCACACCGCGGGGGGCTTCGCCTTCATCCTGTTCACCATCATCCACGTCTACATGGTGACCACGGGACATACCGTGGGCGCGCACACCAAGGCCATGATCACGGGATGGGAGGAGGTCCCGGTGTCCGAGGGAGTTGCCGGCTGGGAGACGCGTGATCGGTGAGTCGGTGTGTCAGTACGTCGGTCATTCGGTGGGTCAGTCGGTCGGTGAGTCAGTGGTTCAGGGAGTCAGTGTATCCGTTGGCCGAGAGCCGTGATTCGATCTCCGATATCCGGAAAAGCGGTCACGAATGAGCAACTATTCACTCCATTGATCTGTTGCCGCCTGGCGCGGATCCCGGACCGGCACGGAAATTTCCTCGATCTCCACCTCTCGCGCCAGGCCCCGGACCAGCTCCCGGACCTCCGCTTCCTGATCCGGGGAGAAGGTGAGGCAGAGCAGGGCCTCGAACCGGTCCAGAACACTCATGAAGGCCAGATTGTCGTAGCTCTCCAGGATGAACTTGACGTAGGCGATTTCCCGGCGCGGGACGCGCAGGTAGAGGCGTCTCGACCAACGCGGGGGGTCGCCGCTGGGCGGAGCGCTCTGCATGGGGCGCCTCCTTCGTGATTCGCTCGCGGGGCCAGCTTAACAGCCTGTTAGAGGACCTCCGCTCCGTCCTCCCGCACCACCACCATGTGCTCCCACCGCGCGCCTCCCCAGCCGGGATAGTACAGGCCCGGCTCAATGGTGATCACCATGCCCGGCTGCAGCACATCCGTGGATCTGGATCCCAGCCCCGGGGGCTCGTGGGTCTCCAGGCCGATGCCGTGCCCCAGGGCGTGGGGGAAGAAGTCCGCGACCTCGTGCTCCCGGAAGAACTCCAGGACCTTGGCGTAGAGATCCCGCACGGCCAAACCGGGGCGGATGCTGTCCATGGCCAGGGCCTGGGCCTGGCGCACCAGGTCCAGGACGGCCTGAAAGGAGGAAGTGGGATGGGATCCCACCCATAGGGTGCGGGACTGGTCCGAGCAGTAGTCCTCCAGGCGGGCTCCGGTGTCCAGGAGCAGGGGGGCCTGGTCCGCGATGCGCGCGTCCGTGGGCTGGTGATGGGGACGGGCCGCGTTGGGCCCGGAGGCCACGATGGGCGGGAAGGCCAGCTCTGTGGCCCCGCCCTCGCGGAAGGATCGCTCCAGCTCCCAGGCGAGCTCGGCCTCGCTCCTGCCGGCGAGGCGCTCCGACTCGATCCGGGCCAGGACCTCGTGGTTCAGGCGGCAAGAGCGGCGAAGGGCCTCGATCTCGGATTCGTCCTTGACCGTGCGGAGCTCCTCCACCAAGCCCCGCATGGGGAGGAGCTCGAGGGATCCGCGCAGGCCTTCGAAGAGCTCGTGGCTCATGATCCGTGTCTCGAAGCCGAGGCGGCTCACCCTGTCTCCGAGGAATCCCGCGAGCTGTGCGGCTCTGTTCCCGGTATAGACGAAAATCGCCTCCTCGGGCCAGCACTGCCTGGCGGCCTCCAGAAAGCGCCCGTCCGTGCAGAGCCAGTCGTCTCCTTCGGCGGTGACAAGGAGGCATCCGGCGCTCTCGTTGCACTGCGGATCACTCAGCTCAAACCCGCTCAGGTAGTAGCGGTTGGCCGGGTGCAGCACCAGATAGGCCTCGAGCCCGTTCTCCTTCAGCTTGCGGCGCAAGGCCTCCCGTCTCGCGGCGAAAACATCCCTCATGGCGGTCTCCGAATCGGCGTGTTTGCGGGTTTGGCTCGGTGCGATCAAGCGATCGGGAAAAGATAGAGCAGTACGCCCAAGTGGTCAATGCGGTATGAGCCGGGGAAAAGAGCGTGTTGACATTTCCCGGAAAATGCTCAGTACTCACCGAAGCGTCATTCGCAACTATTCAGCACATTGATCCGACCACGGGCCCGGGGTTTTTGAATCAACCGGCCTTCGGCTCTGCTCCTTTTGTTCGCCCGGCGCTTTATGCTGTCCGGGATCAGGGATCACACGGGGAAAAACCAGGAGAATGCCGGGAAGGGGACCTATTCAGAGCCGAAGGCCGGTTGA
>CAYFSD010000251.1:0-3618 GCA_964345705.1 uncultured Desulfohalobiaceae bacterium | reverse complement strand
TCGATTTCGTGACCGTATTCGTCACAGAGGAGGTGGAGGTAGTCCAGGGCCTTGGCGATGAGGTCCGTCCTGCCCATTTGCTCGTCCCGATACTCCTCGTTCACTGGTCTCCTCCTTTTCTTGGCGATTTTCGGGGGCTCGAGCTCGCGACTCGCTAAGGCCCGAGCAAGGATCTCCTCGGCGGGGGGAGAGCGTTTCTTAACCCCCCTCGCACAGGTCAGTGATCCCGTCGAGATGTCGAAAAATACGGGGTGGCTCCTCTTGGCGCGGAGGAAAGGAGTCTGTCACTCCTTCTCGGGGCGGTGCGCCTCGGGCCTGGAGCTGTCGCTCGGGGCGCCGGGAAGCGTGAAGCACGCGCGCGTGCCCCGGGGCGAAAGGTCCTCGATCCAGAGGCGGCCCTGCAGAATGTTGATAACGCGGGCGCAGATAACCAGCCCGAGACCTCCGGTCCTTTCCTTGGCTCGTGCCGTGGCGCCCTGTTCGACGCAACGCCGGACCTGTCGCTTCTTTTCCTCCTCCATTCCCTCGCCGGAGTCTTCCACGCAGACCAGGATCCCGGCGTCGTGATCCTCGGCTTGTCTGCCCCAGGTGACGCAGATGTCGCTGTGAGGCGGCGCATGGCGGATCGCGTTGGAGAGCAGATTCTGCAGCAGATGTCCCAGCAAGGGCTCCTCCATCGGAACAAGGATTTTCCGGGGCCCGGAAAGCCGGACCTCGACGGATTTTTGGTCCAGCAGGGGGCGGTGCTCCTGGATCTGTCTGTGGATGGCCTCTTCCAGGTCTACGGGCTGGGATGGCTCTTGGCTGGATTCCCGCTCTTGCAAACGCAGAAGGTCCAGGATCTGGTCGATGCGCTGATAGAGCTTGTTCGCGCTCCTGAGCGCGGTCTGAGTCAGGCAGACCTGTTTCTCGGACCGGCTCAGGCCGTGCAGAAGATCCAGATTCGTGATCAGCGCGGACAGGGGGCTCTTCAGGTCGTGGACCACGAACTCCAGCTCTTCCGCGGGGTCCCTGAGCCGTCCTCCGTTCCCGGAAGCGGGATTCTCGCCTGCTTCCGCCTCGAGCGGCGCGTTCCGGGTGCGGAAATGGTCCGCGACAAAGGGGGCGATCCATTGGCTGTACGCGGTGAGCCGCTCCAGGTCCCGTTCCGTGAACCCCGAGGCTCCGGGGCCAGCCATGAAATGCAGCACCCCGAGCAGGGCTTCGTCCTCCTCGGCCAAGAGCGGGGCGGCGATGAGGGAGCGACCCTCTGCCTGGTATTCCGCCGGAGCTTCCGCGATCCCGGCGTCTTTGTTGGTATCGGTGACCAGGACAGGGGCGAGGCGGGTGACCACGGAGCGGATGACCCCCGCGGAATGCAGGGCCTGGGAGGAGTCCGGCAGGCGCAGGACGTTTTGTTCCTGGACGATGTACGCCCCGTTGCCGCCGGGAAAGAGGTGGAGGGCCCCTCTTCCCGCGTCGAGCCCCTCCCGGATGATGCAGAGGCACTGCTGGAGCCTGCCGGCCAGGGAAGGGCTCGAGTCGGCAAGCGCTGCCGCAAGGCGGGAAATGATCCGTCGCTCCTTTGGAGTGGGCTGCATGGATCGGACCCCTGATCCAGTGATAAAACGTTGTGGAGCGTGGTGCGCCAGCGATGAATAGGGGGGGTCACCCCCCGCAAAGCCGGCGGGGCATCGCAGATCGTCGCCTCAGCCTCCCCTAGCGAGCCCTCGGCGGCCGTCTGTTGCGGTCCCTCCCGGCGAGCCGCCGAGCTTTACCGCTTGCGTCCTGCCCGAGAATTTGCCATTGCTGATGCGTAGCACACTGTTTCCCGGACAACCATCCAATCAGGAGAAAGAGGTCATGCCGGAGAGCGAAGGCTCCGCGCCCAAGCACTTCATTCGCAACATAATCCAAGAGGACTTTGCGAGCAAACGTGTCACGCAGCTTGTGACCCGCTTTCCCCCCGAGCCCAACGGGTATCTGCACATCGGCCACGCGAAGTCCATTTGCCTCAATTTTGGCCTGGCCTGGGAATACGGCGGACGATGCCACCTGCGCTTCGACGACACGAATCCCCTGAAAGAGGACGAGGTCTATGTGGACTCCATCTGCCGCGACGTGGCCTGGCTCGGTTTCGACTGGGGCGAGCACCTCTACTTCGCCTCGGATTATTTTGAACAGCTCTATCAATACGCCGTGGAGCTGATCAAGATGGGCAAGGCCTATGTCTGCAGCCTGAGCCCGGAGGAGATCAGGCACTATAGGGGTACCCTCACCGAGCCCGGAACGGACAGCCCCTACCGGGACCGCGGGGTGGAGGAGAATCTGGATCTCCTGCGCCGCATGCGCAGCGGAGAATTCCCCGAGGGCAGCCACGTCCTGCGGGCCAGGATCGACATGGCCGCCCCCAATCTGAACATGCGCGATCCGGTCATCTTCCGTATCCTCCACGCCAGGCACCATCGCACCGGAGATCAGTGGTGCATCTATCCCACGTACGACTTCGCCCACTGCCTCTCCGACGCCCAGGAGGGGATCACCCACTCCCTGTGCTCCCAGGAGTTCGAGGACCACAGGCCCCTGTACGACTGGTTCATCGAGCAGCTGCCCGTGCCAGCGAGGCCCAAGCAGATCGAGTTCGGCCGGATGAACCTGACCTACACCGTGCTCAGCAAGCGCAAGCTGAACCGGCTGGTGGTTGAGGGGTACGTGGACGGCTGGGACGATCCCAGAATGCCCACTCTTTCCGGTTTGCGCCGGCGCGGCTACACCCCGCGGGCCATCCGCCACTTCTGCGAGATGATCGGCGTGGGCAAAAGCGAGAGCCTGGTGCAGATGTCCATGCTGGAGCACGCCCTGCGCGAGGACCTCAACCAGCGGGCCCCGCGCTTCATGGGCGTGCAGGATCCGCTCAAGGTGGTCATTGTCAATTATCCCGAGGATGAAGAGGAGGAGCTGGAGGGCATCAACAACCCCGAGGACGAGTCCATGGGCACGCGGGGGCTGCCCTTTTCCCGGGAAATTTATATCGAGCGGGAGGACTTCCGCGAGGACCCGCCCAAAAAGTATTTCCGCCTGGCCCCCGGACGGGAGGTCCGGCTGCGCTACGCCTATTTCATCACCTGCGTGGACGTGATCAAGGACGAAAGCGGCGAGGTCGTGGAGCTGCACTGCACCTACGATCCCGCCTCGCGCGGCGGCTCCTCCCCGGACGGGCGCAAGGTGAAGGGGACCCTGCACTGGGTCTCCGCCAGGCACTGCCTGGAGGCAGAGTTTCGGCTCTACGACCGCCTCTTCACCAAGGCCGACCCCACCGCGGAGGAGAAGAAGGGCGTGGACTTCACCCAGTACATCAATCCGGAGTCGCTGCGGGTGATCCGCGGGTGCAAGGTGGAGCCCGCCCTGCGCGGGATCGATCCCGAGACCAGGCTGCAGTTCGAGCGCAAGGGCTACTTCTGCCCCGACGGCGAGACGCGGGAGGAGCCCCTTGTCTTCAATATGGCCGTGGCGCTCAAGGACACCTGGGCCAAGATCGAGAAGAGGGAGCAGCAGGGGGGATGAATGGTTATCAGTTATCCGTTATGTAACTATTCACCACCTTGTCGAACCGTAAGCCGACACGGGGTATTTTGCCTC
>CAYFSD010000250.1:0-3625 GCA_964345705.1 uncultured Desulfohalobiaceae bacterium | reverse complement strand
TTCGGGGACATCATCGCCAGGCTGGATCTGCCGGCCAAGCTGAGCCATATCTATTCCCGCAAGGAGCCCAGGGAGGATCCCGGCACCTCCACCCGCATCCGGCTCGCCCTGCAGGAGCTGGGGCCCACCTTCGTCAAGCTGGGCCAGCTCCTGAGCCTGCGCACGGACCTCATTCCCGTGGATATGGCCGACGAGCTGAGCAAGCTGCAGGACGACGTCCCAGCGGAAGAGTTCTCGGAGATCAAAAAGCAGATCGAGCACGCCCTGGGACGGCCCCTGGACGAGGTCTTCAGCCGGTTCGACCAGGAGCCCATGGCCGCCGCCTCCCTGGCCCAGGTCCACGGCGCCGCCCTCCGCAACAGCGGCGAGGAGGTGGCGATCAAGGTGCAGCGCCCGGGCATCCGACAGATGATCCGCAACGATCTGCGGATCATGGAGAGCCTGGCCCACAGGGCCCACGAACGGGTGGAGTCGCTGCAGATGTACAATCTGCCGCGCGTGGTGGAGGAGATCAAGCGCCTCTTGACCCAGGAGCTGGATTTCCGGCGCGAGGCCCGCAACATTCGGCTGGCCCGGAGCAATTTCGAGGAGGACGGGGCCCTGTATCTGCCCCGGGTCCACAGCGATATCAGCACATCCCGGATGCTGGTTCTGGAGCGTATCGAGGGGACCAAGCTCCGCGACGCCGCGGCCAGCTGGCCCTCCAGAGTGCGCCAGGACCTGGCCCGCAAGTGGCTGCGGGCGACCCTGAAGCAGATCCTGGAAGACGGGTTCTTCCACGCGGATCCCCATCCCGGGAACTTCTTCATTCTTTCCGAGGACAGGTACAGCCTCTTGGACTGGGGCATGGTGGGACGCCTGACCCCGGAGACGCGGATCAAGCTCGTGGACCTTTTGGGCGGCGTGGTGCTCAAGGACAGCCAGCAGGTCCTGGACCTGCTGCTTGAGTTCACCGAATACAAGCCGGACATCGACATGGACAGCCTGCAGCGGGAGCTGTTGGACATCCTGGACGACTACCACTCGGTCCCCTTGAAAGAGATCAACATGGGGAAGCTTCTGACCGCGCTCACCGAGATGCTCCGCAACCACCAGATGCAGCTGACCATGGACCTCTCGGTGATGATCAAGGCCATCGTCACCAGCGAGGGCTCGGCCCGGATGCTGGACCCGGATCTGGACGTGATCAGCGAGGCCGCTCCCTTCATCCGACGCCTTGCCAGACAGAAATACTCCCCGCAGATGATCCTGGCCACCATCCGGAGCAGCTTCCGCAATATCTGGCGCATGCAGCAGAGCCTGCCGGTTCAGATCAACCACATCATGGACAAGCTCCAGCGTGACGAGCTCACCATCGGCTTCGAGCACAAGCGCCTGGAGGGGCTGCGCCGCACACTGAACGAGGTGGCCAACCGACTGACCCTGGCTCTGGTGACCGCAGCCATGGTCATCGGCTCCTCCATGATCATCACCACGGGGGTGAAGCCCCTGCTCTTCGGCTATCCCGCCCTGGGGCTCATCGGATATCTCCTTTCCGGGCTCTTCGGGTGCTGGCTCATCGTGGACATTCTCCGCAAACGCAAGTATTAGCGCTACTGGAGGGACATATGCTGGACCGCGACGAGGCTCTGCGCCTCTTCAGGGACAAAGGATGCGACGAGGGCCTCATGGCCCACTGTCTCCAGACCGAAGCGGTGATGCGGAACCTGGCCGAGCGCCTGGGTCACGATCCCCAGCTGTGGGGAGTGACCGGTCTCCTGCACGATCTGGACTATCCCCGGACCAAGGACGACCCATCCTGGCACGGCCTGGTCACCGCTCGGGAGCTCGCGGAAACGTTCCCCGAAGACGCCCTGCAGGCCATCCGGGCCCACAACAGCGAGGAGAACGGCACGACGCCGGCTGACGAATTCGACTACGCCCTGCGCTGCGGGGAATCCGTCACCGGGCTCATCAGCGCCAACGCCCTGGTCCGGCCCCAGGGGATGGAGGGGATGAAGCCCTCCAGCCTGAAGAAGAAGATGAAGGACAAGAGCTTCGCCGCGGGGGTCAGCCGGGAGCGAATCCGGGAGTGCGAGAACATCGGACTGGAGCTGGACGAATTCCTGCGGATCGGGATCGAGGCGCTCTCCGGGATTGCGGATCAGCCGGAGGCGGGATTGGAGTCGAAGCAGTAGGGCGCGGCTGGGCCCCCAAACCAGTGCCCATGGACGCTCAGGCAATGGGGGTGGTGAGGAGCTACCAACTCGGTAAGGAATCAGCTCAGCCCGCCTTGATCCGCGGGCACTCCGGCTCGCCCCGGTCCATGGCCTCCTTGAACAGACTCGCCGCCCGGACGAAGTTCTCCGCCCAGGCCGGGACGCTCAGGGCGTGGATGTGGGTATAGCAGGCCAGGGTGTTCTTGTACAGGAGCCCGTCCCTGCCGCCCCCGAGGCCGGTTCCCCGGTTCATCTCCAGGCAGGAAGACAGCTCCTCCTTTTCTCGGGTATAACACCGGGAATAGTGGAATTCGTGGCCGATGAACTCCTCGCCCTGGGGAAAGAAGGGATTGGGACGCCGCACGGTGCAGCGGGTGTACCCGTGGCCCTGGGGCTTGGAGGAGAGCCCCGTCTGCAGGGGAAAGAGGTCCGCCATCTCGTACACCGTGGCCGCATCCGTGGTCAGGCTGGAACACAGGTACATCAGCCCGCCGCACTCGGCATATACCGGGAGCCCCTTCTCGGCCAGGGAACGGACCAGCTCCTTGATCCGCGTATTCGCCGCAAGCCGCTCCGCCTGCATTTCGGGGAACCCGCCCCCCAGATAGAGCCCGTGAATGGCCGGCCAGGTCTCCCCGGGATCCAGCAGGCTCACCTCCGCCAGCTCGGCTCCCGCCCGTTCCAGGGCTTGAAGATTCTCCGGGTAGTAGAACCACAGGGAGGCGTCCTTGACCACGCCGATGCGGACCGCTCGGCTCACGCTCTGCCTTTCGGGCCACAGCGCTGCTTCCGGGATCTCGACTTCCGGAGCGCTCCGGCCGACCCGGAGGACTTCCGGCACATCCACCCAGTCCGACAGGATGCGGGCGCTCTCCTCGATGGCCTCCTCCGCGGCGTATTCCTGATCCGAAACCAGGCCCATGTGGCGCTCGGGGATGAGGGTATCCTCCAGCTTGGGCAGGGCCCCGAGCACGGGGACGTCCGTGTACTCCTCCAGGCAGGAGCGAAGAATGCGGCGGTGCCGATTTCCGGCCGTTCGATTGAGAATGACCCCGCCCAGAGCCAGGCCTTTTTCGAACTGACGACAGCCCTGGACAATGGGAGCCACAGTCCGGGTCATCTTGGAGCAGTCCAGAATGAGCAGGACGGGACACTGCAGCAGGCGGGCGAGATGGGAGGTGGAGCAGGACCCGTTGGTGTCCTTTCCGTCGAACAGGCCGCGATTGCCCTCCACCAGGGCGACGTCGCATCCGTCGGCCTGTTCGAGGAAAAGGCGTTTGAGCACGCTGTCCCGCATAAAAAAAGGATCCAGATTCGTGGCTGTTTGGCCGGCAGCTCGCCCCAGCCAGACAGCGTCGATGTAATCCGGACCCTTCTTAAAGGGCTTGACCGTCAGGCCGCTGTGCATCCAGCACCTGGCCAGGCCC
>CAYFSD010000249.1:0-3645 GCA_964345705.1 uncultured Desulfohalobiaceae bacterium | reverse complement strand
CGGATAACAGATAACGGATTACCGATACCAGATACCAGCCATCTGGCCTCTGGCGTCTGATGTCTGGCATCACTGATTTCTGGTATAGGGCAGACTATGCCGGTGTACGAATATACGGGCTTCGACGCCCGGGGCAAGGAAAAGCGGGGCATCGTCAACGCGGACAGCTCCACGGCCGCGGGCCAGAAGCTCCGCGGCAGCGGCCTGTATCCGAGCCGGGTGGTGGAGATTTCCGGGGAAAAGGCGACCGGCGGACGGGCCAAGGTGCCTCGGCTGCTCCCGCGGCGGGTGAGCTCTTCCGAGCTCGTCGCGGCCATTCGGCAGCTCGCCACCCTTCTCTCCGCGGGGCTCCCCCTGATCTCCGCCTTCGACGCCATGCTGGGCCAGATGAAGGGCGGGGGGCTGAACAAGGTCCTCGCCCGGGTCCGGGAGCGGATCAACGAGGGCTCCAGCCTGGCCGAGGCCCTGCGGGAGCATCCCAGGGTCTTCGACCAGACCACGGTGGCCCTGATCGAGGCCGGCGAGGAATCGGGGACGCTGGAGCTGGTCATGGAGCGCCTGGCCGCCTTCGGGGAACAGCGGATCGAGATGCAGCGCAGGGTGCTCTCCAGCCTGGCCTATCCCCTGCTGATGCTGATCACGGGAATCGTGGTCCTCTTCTTCCTCATGACCTACGTCATTCCCAAGGTGACCCAGATCTTCTTCGAGATGGAGCAGGCCCTGCCCTGGCCCACGCTTTTGCTCATCCGGGTCAGCGAGGTGCTGCAGCAGTACTGGCTGCTCTATATCCCGGGGATCCTGCTCCTCGTTCTGCTGGCTCACCGCATGCTGCGCACGCAGCGGGGAAAGGCGTTCGCGGATCGCCTGGTCCTCAGGCTGCCCCTGGTGGGCCCCATGGTCCGCTCCTCGGCGATCGCGCGCTTCACCAGGACCCTGGGCACCCTGCTCGGAAACGGGGTCCCCCTGTACCAGTCCCTGATCATCGTGCAAAACGTGGTGACCAACACCGTGCTGAAGGAGACGGTGGAGACCCTCGCGGAGCGGGTCAGGCAGGGCGAGAGCATGGCCGGGCCGCTGTCCCGGAGCGGGGCTTTCCCCTCATTGGTGGTGCAGATGATCGATTCCGGGGAGCAGAGCGGAACCCTCTCCAGCATGCTGCTCAAGGTGGCGGACAGCCTGGAGGGCAGTCTCACCACCAGGCTGACCACGGCCACTTCGCTTCTGGAGCCGTGCATGATCCTTTTGCTTGGCTCCGTGGTGGGATTCGTGGTCATGGCCGTGCTGCTGCCCATCTTCGAGATGAGCCGGGTGGTGGGATGAGCCACGGAGGAAGCGGCAGCAGGGGGCTATGCAAATGACAGATAACGGATAACGGACAACGGACAACGGACAACAGGAAACAAACAGGACCGTAGCATGAGGCGGAAAGGAATAACTCCTTTTTTCCGGAGCGGACAGGAAATGCATGCAGCACGGGCAGCCGGCTTCACCCTGATCGAGCTGATGGTGGTCATCGTGATTTTGGGGGTCCTGGCGGGACTGGTGGTGCCCCGGATCACGGAGAAACCGGAGGAGGCCAGGCGGGTCAAGGCCGAGCTGCAGATCCAGGAGATCTCCAGCGCCCTGAAGGAGTTCAAGATCGACAACGGGTTCTATCCCAGCACGGAACAGGGGCTTCAGGCCCTGGTGGAGAAGCCGGTGGTGGGCAAGACGCCGCGGAGCTATCCCTCCGGGGGATACATGGACAAGATCCCCAAGGATCCCTGGGACAACAACTACGTCTATATCTCTCCAGGAGAGCACGGGGACTTCGACCTCATCTCCTACGGCGCGGACGGAGAGGAAGGTGGCAAAGGAAACAATAGGGATATCACGAGCTGGGACATCGAGTAGCTCGCCGGGATTCTCCCTCCTGGAGCTGGTCGTGGTCCTGGCCATCCTCTCCGTGAGCGTGGCCCTGGTGGCGCCAGGGCTGAGCCCGGAACGCTTCACCAGCGGAATGAAGACGGGCATACGCCGCTTCACCGGGGTTCTGGCCGAGGCCCGCAACCAGGCCATGGTCTCCGGGAAGCGCCGGATCGTCCTCGTGGACTATTCCGGACAGGGTGTGGGCGAGCGCGTCTGTTTTCGCCTGGTGGACGAGGACGAGCCCCGCGAAAGGGAGGTGCCCGCAGCCTCGGAGGATCGGGGTGGGCGCTGCCTTCCCTCGGGGGTTCGGATCGCGCGGGTGAGGACCTGGAACGGCACCTCCGGGGAAGAGGAGGGCACCGCGCGATTCGCTGTCCTCCCCAGCGGCCTTGTCCAGCCCGGTCTCATTTATGTGCAAGACGGGGAAAAGAAGCGGACCCTGCGCATATGGCCCTTTCTGGCCCATCCCGAGATTCTGCGGGGGCATCCCCGGATTGGAGAGGAAGGCCTCGGGGATTTGGGCTCGGGGGCCGTGGACACGGAAAATGGAGCATTGGGGCAATGAGCCCTTTCGCCGCGCCAGACGGGGCCTCATGGGCTCCGGGGACCTCGAGGGCGGGATTCACCCTGATCGAGGTGCTCGTGGCCCTGGCCATCCTGGGCATCGCCTTCACCGCCGTCCTGCGGGCCAATCTTCAGGTGCAGGACAGCATTTTGGCCGCCAGGCGGCAGACAGCCGCAACCATGCTCGCCTCCGCTGTGCTGGCCCGGATCGAGGCGCAGGGCGTGCGCCAGTGGTCCCGGTACGAAGACCGGCAGGAGCAGGCCGGGGTGAGCCTGGTCTGGCGCGTGCGCATGGACAGCACCCTTGCCGAGGGGATGCGCAGGGTGGTGGTCACGGTGCGCGCCGCGGAGGGCGAACGGGTCCTTGCCCGCAGGGAGGCCTTTTTTCCGGAAGGCTCCGGATGATGAAAGGGGCTCGGCCGCGAACGCCGCAAGAGCCTCCCCGTGCCGGGACGGGCAGGGGGCGCGGACAGCCAAGGGGTCCCGCCGCCGGGTTCACCCTGCTGGAGATCATGATCGCCCTGGCCATCGCCGGAATCGTGGTCGCCTCCCTGTTCGCGGTGTACGACAGGACCCTGGAAGTGGGGGAGCAGGTCCGGGAGCAGACCGGGCTGGAGCAGTCGGCCCGGATGATCTTCATGCAGCTGCACCGGGACCTGGAAGGCCTCTATTACCGTGAGTCCGAAAACGCCACGGAGCCGGGGCCGTACGCCTTTCTCGGAGGAGAGGACGCCGGGCGAAGGCAAACAAGAGGGGCGACAACCATCCTGCGGCTGGGCAGCACCGCCTCCCTGGGCTTTGCAAGGCAAACCTTTCCCGAACGCGGTCTCTACCGGGTGCGCTACCTCCTCCGAGGCTCCGATACGGGAGAGGAGGCTCCGCGGACCCTGGTGCGGGAGCAGCTGCCTTTCCCCGGAATCCGCGAGGACGCCCGGAGGATCGCCCTGGCCAATAATGTGAGCGAGGTGGAGATTGCCTTCGTTCCCTCCGGGGGCGGATCGCGATCATCGTGGAGCAGCGCCGGGGGAAGGGATGGAGAGAATCGGCCTCCGCTCCCGCAAAGCGTGGTTTTCGAGATGGTCCTGCAGAGCGAGGGCGGCACGGAGCGCGCCTATCGCATGCGGTTCGCGGTGAACGGGAGCGTTTCCAATGAAGACGGCTGAGGCCCCGGAA
>CAYFSD010000248.1:0-3659 GCA_964345705.1 uncultured Desulfohalobiaceae bacterium | reverse complement strand
CCTATCCCATCGTCCTGGGCTACCTCCCCGTGGCCCTGGCCTTCGGCATCGCCGCGAGGGAGGCGGGGCTCTCCGGCCTCGGGGCCACCTTCACTTCCGTCACTGTCTTCGCCGGGGCCAGCCAGTTCGCCCTGCTCGGGCTGCTCCAGGGCGGCACGCAGATCGCGGTGACCGTGCTCATCTGTCTTGCCCTGAATGTGCGGCACATCGTGTACGGGCCCTCCCTCAGCACCCGACTCGCGGGGCATGAGAAGGGCCTCTTGCCCCTGGCCGCCTTTGGCCTCACCGACGAGGTCTTCAGCCTGTCCATGAGCCGAATCGCGCACATCCCCGCCGCGCAGCAGCTCCTCTGGCTCCTCGGCCTGGAGACCGCGGCCTATTCCACCTGGGTGGGCTTCACCTGGGCCGGCGCCTTCGGGGGGGAGCTGATCCTGGCAATGCTCCCCTTTCTGGAGACCACCTTTTCCTTCTCCATCCCCGCCCTGTTCCTGGCCCTGCTCGTGGTCATGATGGACAGGGAGGCCATTGTGCCCGTGCTGGCGGCCTGCCTCGCCTCCGGCCTCTTTCTCGCCCTGCGGCTCACGACCCTGTCCATTCTCGCCGCCGCCGTCGCCGGGCCCTCGGCGTGGATGCTGCTTCGGAGGCGGCCATGACCCGGGAATCCCTGCTCGCCATCGGCGCCATCGCCCTGGGCACCTATGTCCTTCGCTATCTCCCCCTCAGGGCAAGCTTCAAGGGCCTGCGCGCCTCCGCGAACAAGGGCGCCACCCTGAACCGGGCCTTCGAGATCGCGGGCATCTGCGTCATCGCCGCCCTGTTCCTGCACTCCGTGAGCCTGCCGCAGGGGCACCCTCCGTTCCTCGCCGCCCTGCGCCTAGTCGCCTCTCTCTCTGTGGTGGCCGCCGTCTCCCACGCCTGGAAAAACCCCGGAGTAGGCGTCCTTGCTGGGATCCTCTGCTTCGCCCTGTTCCCCCTGCTGCTCTGACCGGGCAGCGGAAAAAACTGTTGGACACCGCCGCTTCCAGGCCCCATCCCCTGCGCTTGCCCTCGAGGCGGGAGAGCAGCATCATGCCCGTGCCGCCTCTTCCGGACTATACAACACCCCGAACGAATCCGAATTAGACAGTGTGGAAAAAAAGAAATATACTTTCGCGCTCGAAATGCGCCCGATACACAGTCGCCAACACCAAACACCCCTGCGCGGGGCTCAAAGGCGATATGCTGGAAAGATCCAATCCACGGGCCTCCCATGAGGAGCCGGAACCCGTTTGCGTGGCCAGACAACCCATATTTCAAAAAGACATGAAAATTTGGGGCTATGAGCTTCTGTTCCGCGGGGAGGTGGCAAGCTCGGCCGCGCATTTTCGGGACCCGGAGACGGCCACATCCCAGGTGATCGCGGACGGCTTAGACATTGCCCGGGCGGGTATGGCTCCTGGGACAAAAGTGTTGATCAATTTTTCGGAAAGAATGATCCAGGAGGGCGCACCCTTTGCCCTGCCCTTCGGCCACGTGGTGGAGCTCCTGGAAGATATTTACCCTACGGGGGAGATATTGAGCAAATGTCGCGAGCTCAAGACAAACTATCTCCTCGCGGCTGACGATTACACCGGTGACCCCGAATACAATCCGCTGATCAACCTAGTGGACATCGTCAAGGTCGATGTGCTGCACATGGAGCGGGAGGATGTGACTCGCGTCGCGGATGAGCTCCGGGACTTCGGCGGTCTGCTCCTGGCGGAAAAGGTGGAGGACCACGCCATGTTCGAGCTCACCAGGCATTTGGGGTTCGATCTATTCCAGGGGTTTTTCTTCAGCAAGCCGATCACGGTTTCCGGGAAGAAACTCAGCGCCAACGAGACCAGCAAACTGGCACTCCTGCGGGAGCTTGAGAAATCCAACTTCGACCCCCAGGCCTTCAGCCAGATCATCCAAAGGGATGTCGCTGTCAGCTATCGGCTGCTCAGCTCCATCAACTCGCCCGGAATTGGCCTGCTCCACCGTATCCAGTCCATCACTCACGCCGTGCGGCTGCTCGGAGAACGAAGGGTGCGGCAGTGGGTCCGCATCCTGATCATGGCGGATTTCGCCTCCGACAGCAAAAACAGGGAGCTCATAAAACTCTCCGCGACAAGGGCCTGCTTTCTTAAGGAGCTCGCCAATGAATGCAGCCCCCCTTTCGAACAGGATTCCATGTTTTTGCTGGGCCTGTTCTCACTGTTGGACATCATCCTCAACCAGGACATGGCCGAGGTTTTGAGTCATCTTTCCCTGGACTCCGCTATCGAGGACACCCTCCTGGGAAAGAACACGGAGGCACGAAACTGGCTGGATCTGGTCATCGCCCATGAACAGGGCGAGTGGGAGAAAGTAGACCATCTGGCGGAAAAGCTCGGTATCAGCCGCTTTCTCGTGACCAAGGCCTCCAACAGGGCATTGACTCAGGCTTCCCAGTTCCTGGGCGAAGAATTCTGAGCCGCCCCACTCTCCGCCCCTCCGAAGAGCTATTGGAAACCGGGAGGCAGGTCGGATCCACCTTCCCCGGTTCCCCCACGCCGCCGTGCCCCTGCGCGCTCCCTTTCCTTGCGGCTTATGGCCAAGCCCCGCCGTTCGCCCTCCTCACGATAGGAGCCGTTCACGAGGCGGACCTCGGCCATGGAGGAAACCGCGATGGCCGGACGGTCCACCACCGGACAGGCGAACTCGCAGGCCCCGCAGCCGGTGCACCGGTCCTCCTGCACTATGGGAACCGCCACGTCCAGGCCGGGCTTCTGGACCAGATCCACCGCCCCGTAGGGGCAGGCCTCGTCGCACACCAGACAGCGCCTGTCCCATTCCCAGGCCAGGCACTTGCGGCGGTCCACCACCGCGGTGCCCATCTTGGCCCACACCTTCTCCGGGGCGGGCAGGCTCCGGATGGCCCCGCTGGGACACACCTGCCCGCACAGGGTGCATCCCGGCTCGCAGGGCCCGCTGCGGGGCACCGCCACCGGGGTCTGGAATCCGGACCAGCCGGCGTGGGCCATGGCCGGCTGCAGCATATCCGTGGGGCACACGCGCAGACAGAGCCCGCAGCGGATGCAGCGGTTCAGGAATGCGTCCTCCGGCAGGGATCCGGGCGGACGAAGAAGCTCTCCGGGCAGGATACGCTGCCCCGCCTCCTGCCTGCTCCAGGCCTCCAACAATCCAGCCCGGCCCACGAAGACGGCGGCCGCGGCCGCGGCCAGGGTCCCCACGGCCGCCCGCCTGCCGGGGAGAAAGGGCTCCGCGGGCAGAGGCCCCTCCCTTAGGCCGCGGAAGCGAAAGGCGATGGCCCCCTCGGGACAGAGCCGGACGCAGCGCTGACAGACAATGCACTCCTCGTGCCGGGTCTGCGCGGGATCCTCCCCGATGGCCCCCATGGGACAGCGCCTGCGGCACAGCCCGCAATCCGTGCACGCCTCGGACACCGTGCGCCGAAAGAGGGGGCGCCGGGCCGTGAGGGCAAAAACGGCCCCCGCCGGGCAGAGGAAGCGGCACCAGAACCTGGGCCGGAAACGCTGCAGGGAAAGGAGCGCGGCAAAGAAGAGGAGGAAGAACCAGGCCCCCAGGTAGCGGTCCGGGGGAAGCCCCAGGGCGCTTGCCGCGCGGTCCGAGAGGAGGCCGGCGTCCGAGAGGCC
>CAYFSD010000247.1:0-3694 GCA_964345705.1 uncultured Desulfohalobiaceae bacterium | reverse complement strand
TCAAGGCTTATTTGTACAACGTTTTTTGCTACCAACTATTAACGCGAATAGAGCCTAATCTTTTATTATCGTTCCCACGCTCTGCGCGGGAACGTGCTCCGACCGCTCCCGCGGTCATTCTGGACGCGGAGCGTCCCTGACATGTCCCCACGCAGAGCGTGGGGACAATAACCGTCTTCCGTCTACTGTCTTCCGTCGTCTGGCCGACCTCCGTCTTCCGTCCTCTGTCCTCCGTCTTCCGACCTCCGACCTCCGACCTCAGATCTCCGACTTCTTTCCGCCTATTCCTTCTCCAGAAGCCGCTTCTCCGGTCCGATCATTTCCTCGATGGTCTCCCGTTCCCGGATGAGGCGGGCGCTGTCCCCGTCCACCATGACCTCCGCGCCCCTGGGGCGGGAGTTGTACTGCGAGGCCATGGCGAAGCCGTATCCCCCGGCGGAGAAGACCGCCAGGAGCTCGTCTGGCTCGATGCGGGGCAGCTCCCGGTCCTGGGCCAGGAAGTCCCCGGTCTCGCAGATGGGGCCCACCACGTCCATGGGGATCCGTTCCCGGCCCTGCCTGGTGACCTCGTCGATGCG
Source organism: uncultured Desulfohalobiaceae bacterium (assembly GCA_964345705.1). Lineage (GTDB taxonomy): Bacteria > Desulfobacterota > Desulfovibrionia > Desulfovibrionales > Desulfothermaceae > JAIPDU01. The sequence continues at coordinate 3,116 of CAYFSD010000247.1, read as the reverse complement.
GTGGTAGGCGCCGTAGTAGGAGGGACGGATCAGGTCGTTCATGGCCGCGTCCACCACGGTGAAGTGCTTGAGCTCGGTGTCCTTGGTGTACAGGGCCCGGGTGACCAGGATCCCGGCGTTGCCCGCGATGACCCGGCCCGGCTCCAGGATGAGGGTGACGTCCATGTCCTGCAGCGCCTCGCTCAGGGCCTCGCCGAGCTCGGAGGGGTGGGGCGGGTCCTCCTCTCCGTAGGTGATGCCCAGGCCCCCGCCCAGGTCGAGGTAGGCGATGTCCAGGCCCATCTCCTTCAACCGGGCGTACAGGCCCTTGAGCCGGTTCAACGATTCCATGAAGGGAGAGACCTCGGTGAGCTGGGAGCCGATGTGGCAGTCGATGCCCACGGGCTCCAGCCAGGGGTTGTCCCTGGCCCGGGCGTAGATCTCCGGGGCCCGCTCCATGGCCACGCCGAACTTGTTCTTCTTCAGGCCGGTGGAGATATAGGGGTGGGTGCCGGGGTCCACATCCGGGTTGATCCGCAGGCTCATGCGGGCGGGGATCCCGCTGTCAGCGGCAGCGCGGGCGAGGAGGTCCATCTCCTGCTCCGACTCCACGTTGAACATGAGGATCCCGGAGCGCAGGGCGGCGGTTATCTCCCAGTACTGCTTGCCCACCCCGGAAAAGACGATCTTTTCCGGGGCGATCCCTGCCTCCAGGGCCTTGAACAATTCGCCTCCGGAAACAATGTCCGCGCCCGCGCCCTCGTGCCGCAGCAGGCGGAGCAGGCTCAGGTTGGAGTTGCACTTCACGGAGAAGCAGGTGAGGTGGCGGACCCTGTCGAAGGCGGAGTCGTAGGCCCGGAAGTGGCGCCGCAGGGTGGCCGCGGAGTAGATGTAGAGCGGGGTGCCGTATTCCCGGGCCAGCTCCCGGACCGGCACGTCCTCGGCGTAGAGCTCGTCGCTTTTGTGCTGAAAGTGGTGCATAATTCCCCGTTGTCCGTTATCAGTTATCAGTTATCTGTTATCCGTGATCCGTTCACGGTTCCAGGTTCCTTGTTCGTCGTTCCGCAGGGAAATGTCTCCGGCCAGGAGACGGTGCCGCTCACCTGATTCGTCCCGCAGGAGCAGGGCGCCGCTGTCCTCGATGTCCTCCGCGATCCCGTGGATCACGGCGCTGTCCGTCTCTGCCCGCACCCTGCGGCCCAGGGTGACGTTGTGGCGGAGCCACTCTTCGCGGAGCGGAGAGGGGCCCTCTCGGAGCAGGAGGTGATAAAAGCGCTCCAGCCGGATCAGGATGTCCCGCACCAGCCCGGGCCGGGAGACGTCCGTTCCGGTGGCGGCCAGCACGGAGGTGGCCTGGTCCCGGATCTCGGGGGGGATCGCCTCCGCCGGGGTGTTCAGGTTGAGCCCCATCCCCAGGATCACGTGCTCGATCCGCTCCGCGTCGGAGCTCATCTCCGCCAGGATCCCGCCGATCTTCTTCCCCTGCAGGAGCACGTCGTTGGGCCATTTCAGCCCCGGCCGGGTGTCGCTCTGCTCGGCAATCGCCTCCGCTGCGGCCACGCCGGCCAGGAGCAGGAACTGGGAGATGCGGTCCGGGGCGATGCGGGGGGTGAGTAGAACGGACAGGGCCACGCCGCCGGGCAGCGAGACCCAGCCCCGCTGTCTGCGCCCCCGTCCGCGGACCTGGCGATCCGCGAGAGCCACTGTCCCCTCGGGGGCCCCGTCCCGGGCCAGCTCGCGGACCACGCGCTGCGTGGACTCCACCTCCTCCCGGTGCTCTATGTGTCGACCCAGCAGGCTGGTGGCCAGCCCGGGGCGAACGGCGAGGGGGTGCAGGCTGTCCGGGGTTTCCACAAGCCGGTATCCTCGTCCGGCTCCGGCCTCGATGCGAAAGCCAAGATCCCGCAGCCCGCAGATGTGCTTCCACACCGCGGTCCGGCTGATCCCGGCGGCATTCGCCAGCGCCTGGCCGGACACCCGGTCCTGGCGCATGAGGGCGCCGAGAATGTGTTCCTTGCTGGCTTGATCCTGCACATCGGCCCCAGGGTTATAGCGTCGCAGACAGTCCCGCAAGGGAAAGCCCGCAGGGGATGCAAGGACCTTAACTCGCGCCCCGACGCAATGTAAATGCTGTGATCCCGCCCAGAATGTCCGGGCTCCAGTGACTTGTGTTAACCTTGGGTCGCATGATGGTTGACAGGGGCGCGGCTTTGGCCTAGGACCGAGGGAGGCGTTGCAGCTAAGGGTGCCGGATTCGCAACTATTCAGCACATTGATTCGTCCACGGGCACTGGTTTTTTGAATCAACTCAGCCTAGAGAAGGCATTCTTCCAGGAGACTCCTATGCCGGAACATGTCGCCAGCCCGTCCCTGGCCTCGCTGCACAGGCTGGTCTGGATCGCCCTGATCGCGGCCCTCATCGCCATGGGGGCCTATGCCCACTTTCCCCTGGGGCCTGTTCCCATCAGCCTGCAGGTCCTCTTCGTGCTCCTGGCGGGATTCATCCTGGGCCCCCTGGCCGGGGCCTCCGCAGTGGGGCTCTACCTGCTGGCCGGGCTGGTGGGCCTGCCCGTCTTCTCCGGCGGCACTTCCGGGCTGGGCCACATCCTGGGGCCCACGGGGGGCTATCTCCTGGGCTTTCTCCTCACCCCCCTGGTCACGGGACAGGCGCGGCGCTTGGCCCGGAGCGGGCACTTGGGTTGGGGCTGGGCCGTGGCCCTGGCCGCTCTGGGGTACGCGCCCATCTACGGCCTGGGGATTCCCTGGCTCAAGGCGAGCCTGGACATCGGCTGGGACAAGGCCCTCATGACCGGGATGGCTCCCTTCCTGGTCTCGGACTGCCTGCAGATCGCGGCCTCCGGGGCCGCCGCCCGCTTCTTCCTGCGGCGCTTCGGAGGCGGGGCATGATCCGCGCGGACAGGGTCGGCTTCGGCTACATCCGGGGGCAGACCGTTATCAGCGGAGTGAGCTTTCACCTGCAGCGCGGCGGCCTCACCGTCCTGGCCGGGGCCAACGGCTGCGGCAAGTCCACCCTGCTCCTGCTGCTCGCGGGGCTCTTCGCGCCCCGGGAGGGCAGCATTTCCGTTGGGGGCGCGGTCATCCCCGGACAGGAGAAGGGCGTGCGCGCTCGGTCCGGC
>CAYFSD010000246.1:0-3695 GCA_964345705.1 uncultured Desulfohalobiaceae bacterium | reverse complement strand
CTCTTTTTTTCACCCGGCACTTTATGATGTCCGGGACCCGGGAACACACGGAGAAGAACCAGGAGAATGCCGGGAAGGGGACCTATTCAGAGCCGAAGGCCAGTTGATTCAAGACCCCGTCCCCGTGGTCGGATCAAAGCAGTGAATAGTTGCCTTCCCATTACGTTTTTCCATGTTTTCGGGGCCGATGGATCACAAACTTCCATTTGCCCCTTCCCCGGAAAACTGATGAAAAGGGGGAGATGGAAACACAGGAGGCATCAGCAGCCGCGAAACCACCAGGAGACTATGTCATGAGTGAAGAGAACAGAAAAATGTGGTCCGAGCTGGGCCTGGACCTGGAGGCCCATGAACAGCTCCTCTCCATCCTTTCCCAGGCCTATCAGGAGATCTTCCTCTCCCAGCAGAACCGGCCCGAGAGCACCAGCTACCTCGACTACGTGATGAGCGAGATCCACTGCCAGCGCATCGGAGAGCTTTCCAGGGAAAAACAGCAGGGACGAAAGATCGTTGGCTCCTATTGCGTCTTCGTTCCCGAGGAGATCGTCCAGGCCGCGAACGCCACCCTGGTGGGCCTGTGCTCGGGAGCGGATTTCGCCGTGGAGGAGGTGGAGAAATACCTTCCCCGCAACACCTGCTCCCTGATCAAATCCTCCTTGGGCTTCAAGCTGGGCCGGGTCTGCCCCTACCTGGAGGGCTCGGACATGATCGTGGGGGAGAACACCTGCGACGGGAAGAAGAAGTTCTACGAGACCCTTCGCGATCTGGTGCCCAACCTGTACGTCATGGACCTGCCCCAGATGAAGACCGAGCAGGGAAAGCAAGTCCTGCGCACGGAGTTCTACCGCTTCCTGGAGGCCATGCAGGATCTGACCGGTGCCACTGTGGACGCGGAGGCGCTCAAAAACGGCATCCGAATCGTCAACGAAAAGAGAAGGGCCATCCACCGCCTGCAGAGCCTGCGCTCGGCGGATCCCGCCCCCATCTCCGGCCTGGATGCCCTGCTGGCCAGCCAGATATTCCTCTACGAGGATCCTGAGCGTTTCACCAGAGAGGTGCACAGGATCTGCGACGAGCTGGAGCAGAGGATTGAACGGGGTGAAGGGGCCTTCCCGGCCAACGCGCCCAGGATCCTTGTCTCCGGGTGCCCCATGGCGGTGCCCAACTGGAAGATCCCCCATGTCGTGGAATCCGCGGGCGCGGTCATCGTGGGCGAGGAATCCTGCGTCGGAGAACGCGGCAACCGCAACACAACCGAAGAGGGGGGCGAATCCCTGGAAGAGCTCATGGAGGCGGTGATCGACCGCTACTTCCAGATCGACTGCGCCATCTTCACCCCCAATCCGGACCGCACCGAGCACATCCTGGATATGGCCAAGCGCTACCGGGCGGACGGGGTGATCCACTACGGACTGCAGTTCTGCCAGCCCTATCTCATGGAATCCTTCAGCGTGGAGAAGTCCCTGGAGGACAAGGGGATCCCCGTGCTCAGGCTGGAAACGGACTACAGCCAGGAGGACCTGGGGCAGCTGCAGACCCGGGTGGAGGCCTTCCTGGAGCTTTTGAGGTAGGGTCGGATATGAGAACGGCAGGTATCGACATCGGCTCCCGCAGCGTGAAGCTGGTGGTGCTGCGCGACGGGGAAATGGTCCATTCCGCAATCGCGGACACCGGATACGACCCTCAGGGCGTCGCCCGGGGGCTGCTGGATCAGGCGGAATGGGACCGGGTCCTGGCCACGGGGTACGGCCGCACCATGGCCCAGCTCCATTTCCAGGCCCCCACAGTGACCGAGATCAAGGCCCACGCCCGTGGAGTGCGGCAGTCCTGCCCGGGCTGCCGCACGGTCCTGGACATCGGGGGCCAGGACACAAAGGCCATCGCCCTCGGCCCCGAGGGCCGAGTGACCAAGTTCGAGATGAACGATCGCTGCGCCGCGGGCACGGGAAAATTCCTGGAGATCATGGCCTCGAGCCTAGGCTTCTCCCTGGAGGAGTTCGGAAGGCAAGCCCTGCAGGCGGAGGCGATGCAGCAGATCAGCAGCATGTGCACCGTCTTCGCCGAGTCCGAGGTCACCTCCGCCATCGCGGGGGGAGCGGACCGAAGAGAAATCGCCAAGGGCCTGCACATGTCCGTGGTCCGGCGGGCGGCAGCCATGCTCAAGCGCGTGTCCCTCACTCCGGAAGTCGCCTTCACCGGAGGCGTGGCCCGGAATGCCTGCCTGCTCCGCCTGTTGCGGGAGGAGCTGCAGCTGGAGGTCATCGTGCCGGACACCCCCGACATGACGGGGGCTCTGGGAGCGGCGCTCCTCGCAGCCGATGGTAGTCACCAATCTCGATAATACGCCGCTTCCTTCCACTCCTCCCTGTTGTTGCGAATCATCCACCTGGCCCCTTGGACCTATTGGAGGATCCGCTGCATTTCCAGCTCGTGCTGGGCACTCCCTGGGGAGCCCCCGCCACCATGAAATCGTATTCGCACCTGATGGAGCATCTTCCGGCGGAGGCCACCTGGTCCACCATAGGTATAGGCAAGGGGTCCCTGCCCATGTCCCTGCTGGCCCTGGCCACCGGCGGACACATCAGAGTGGGCATGGAGGACAACATTTACCTTCAAAAAGGGGTCCTGGCCGAATCCAACGCGCAACTGGTGGAACAGGTAGGGCGCCTGGTGCGGGACTACGGGGCGGAAATCGCCACACCGGCGGAAGCCAGGGAAATCCTGGGGGTTTGAAGGAGCAGGCGGGATACCCAGCGGTTGCCCGCACAGGCCCCTGCAAAAGCCCGCACAAGCCAGGTTTGTGCCCCCCTTTTGGCACGGCGGCGTTACGCCGGAGTCATGGGCTACGCCACCGCGATCCCTCCAGGAAAATGCCGGACCGAAAAATCGTTTACTCCCACCACGCCCAGAAGGCGCGCATTTCCAAGGGGCAACTGACCACGAGACATGGGGCTTGAGTGTTCGCTCAAGGAAGTGGAGAGGGTCGATAAGCTCGCGCTTGAGCATGATGGGTCTCACTCCCACGTCACAGAGCTGCAACTTCTATTAAGGGCTTGATATTGTCATTCATTTATGCTTTCATGCCTTGAAAATGCCGCCTCAAAATCTCCGGCTTCTCTTCGGAGGTCATACGCCTTGCGATACAAGCCGCTCCCTCGCTTGTTGCTCGCCTGCCCTTTCCTGCTCCCCTCTGTTTCCTCCGCTTCGCAAGGCTAGGTTGTCGCGATCACCAATGGCCAGGGCCTGACAGCGCAAAGGAATCATAGTGAGATCAATGTCCGGGTTTATGGAAATGGGGGGAGATGGAGGCGTGTGAGAGCTTGCCGTAAGGCGACTAATATCTATTGTAGCCTTCAATAGCAGCCTGCGCGGGATATGGCACGTAAGCTTGATAGGCGGTCTTAGCCATGATTCAGCGTAAGGCGCCGGACATTAATAGTTTTTATTTTCGCGAGGTAATGGAGAGTATTTGCTCTTTTGGTTTTTTGGTGAAGTTCTGGCTCCCGAGGAGTAGTTCGTTTGGCTAGAAGCCACATGATGCAAGGGATACATCTTCTAGGTGTTCAGGCTTGGTGCAATTTTGCCCAAACTTGTGTCCTATGAACCTGTACCCCGGAGCATGATAGCTCAAATTGATTTTCTTTGGTCTTCATCACAAGACACTAGAATATTAGCGCTTCTTAAGCGGTATGTTA
>CAYFSD010000245.1:0-3705 GCA_964345705.1 uncultured Desulfohalobiaceae bacterium | reverse complement strand
AGCGAAGAGGCCAAGCAGGACAAAAAGACCCAGTTCCAGAAACAGGCCCAGCGGTTCCAGTCCGAATATCAGCAATATCAGCAGAGGATGCAGAAGAAGGAGGAAGAGCTCCGGGAGCCCATTATCGACGTATTGATGAACGTTATCCAGGACTACGGAGAGAACAACGACCTTGAGCTCATCCTGGACAAGCGGAACAGCGGAGTGATGTACAACGAACAGAGCCTGGAGGTCACGGACGCCATCATCCAAAAGCTCAACCAGGCCTGGGAAGAGAGCGACCGAGAAATCCCGAGCGAGTAGCAATGTCCTACCTTGTAAGCGATTTGGCAAAGCGACTGGGATGCGAACACCGTGGCGAGGATATCCTCGTCACCGGTTGCAACACCCTGGAGAAGGCGGGGCCGGAGGAGATCAGCTTCCTGGCCAACATCAAGTATGCGGCGAAGCTTGATTCCACCCGAGCTGGAGCGGTGGTTCTTCCCCCGGATTACAGGGACAGGCATCCGGTGTGCCTGGTGACCTCCAATCCCTATCTCGATTTCGCCAAGATTATGCGGCTCTTCTCCCAAGAGGAACACGAGCCCGCGGGGATCAGCGAGCTGGCCGCCATCCATCCCGATGCGCATGTCGAGGAGAACGCCACCATCCATCCCTTTGTTTCCATCGGCCCCCGCACGGTGGTTCGCTCCGGAAGCGTGATCCATTCCGGAGCCGCCTTGGAACGGGATTGTGTGGTGGGCCGGGACTGCCGCCTCTATCCCGGTGTGACCCTGATGCCGGGCACGGAGCTGGGCGATCGGGTCACGCTCCACGCCGGGGTGGTTCTGGGCAGTGACGGATTCGGATTCGCCCAGGGCGAATCCGGCCCGGAAAAGGTACCCCAGATGGGACGGGTCATCGTGGAGTCCGACGTGGAGATCGGGGCCAACAGCACGGTGGATCGCGGAACCCTCGGGGAGACCCGCGTGGGCCAAGGGACCAAGATCGACAATCAAGTACAGCTCGGGCACAACGTCACCGTCGGCCGCAACTCGGTTCTGGTGGCACAGGTGGGCATTGCCGGAAGCACAAGTGTCGGAGACTGCGTCATCCTGGCCGGTCAGGTCGGTGTTGGCGGTCACATCAGCATCGGCTCCGGGAGCCAGGTGGGCGGCAAAAGCGGGATCCACCGCAACGTGAAACCGAACTCCAGGCTGTCCGGTTACCCGGCCATGGAGCACAGTGATTTTTTGCGTCTCGCCGCCGTGCAACCGAAGCTCCCGGAAATGCTCAGCCGACTCAAAAGGCTGGAAGCGGAATGCGATAAGCTCCGGGCCGAAATGGAGAGGAAGGAGTCTGGCAATGAGTCCCAGAAAAAATGATTTTTCCCCGCACGAAGTATTGAATCTGCTCCCCCATCGCTATCCCTTCCTGCTCGTGGACCGGATCGAGGAGTACGAGCCGGAGAACTGGTTGACCGCGCTGAAGAACGTCACCATCAACGAGCCCTTCTTTCAGGGACACTTCCCGGACTATCCGGTCATGCCCGGGGTCCTGATCATCGAGGCCCTGGCCCAGGCGGGCGGGCTCTTGATCCTCAAGAGCGTGGACGAAATTCCCCGGAGCGCCATTCTTCTCTTCAGCGGGATCGAGAAAGCCAAATTCCGCAAGCCTGTCTATCCCGGGGATCAACTAATTCTGCAGGTCCGTCAGATCCGGCACAAGATGAACCTCTGGAAAGTGGAGACCGAAGCTGTGGTGGACGGAGAAACAGCGGCCCAGGCCACATTGACCGCATCCGTCGTCGCAAGGGAGGAAGCCTAAATGGGGACCGAAATCCACCCCACAGCCGTGGTGAGCCCTCGGGCCGAGCTGGGGGAGAACGTCATTGTCGGCCCGTTCAGCGTGATCGAGGAACAAGTCCGCATCGGGGACGGGACCTGGATCGACGCATTTGTCCAGATCAAGGACCACACCAGCATCGGGCGCCACAACGCGATCCACTCCTATGCCTGTCTGGGAGGGATTCCCCAGGACCTCAAGTACAAGGGCGAGGTCAGCTCCCTGGAAATCGGGGACGGCAACAGAATCCGCGAATACGCCACCCTGAATCGCGGATCCGAGGAGGGGGGATCCGTAACCCGCGTGGGATCGAGCTGTTTGATCATGGCCTATGCCCACCTGGCCCATGACTGCATTCTCGGCGACGGGGTCATTGTCGCCAATGCGGTGAATCTCGCCGGACACGTCATTATCGAGGACGGCGCCGCCCTGGGGGGCCTGTGCGCGGTGCATCAGTTCGTCCGCATCGGCAGGCACGCCTACATCGGCGGTATGACCGGAGTGGCCCAGGACGTTCCTCCCTTCATGCTCATCGCGGGCGAGCGCGGCTGGATGCAGGGGGTGAACCTGATCGGGCTGCGGCGCAAGGGATACACCCGTGAGCAGCTGACCAACCTGAAAAAGGCGCACAAGCTTCTCTGGCGCTCCGGCCTGAACAAGGAAGAGGCCATCCGGCGCATCCACTCCGAAATCGGATCCAGCCCGGAGATCGAGCAGCTGATCGACTTCGTGCAAAACAGTGAACGGGGCGTCATTCGATCCAAATGAGCGGACACGCGCGCAGGGCCATCGGCCTGATCGCCGGTGAGGGGCGTTTCCCCTTCCTGGTCGCCCAGGGCATTCGCCAGCAGGGATATTCCATCGCCGCCGCGGGCTTCCGGGAGCACACCAGTGAAGAGCTCTACGCCGTCGCGGACAGCATGGTCTGGCTGCGGCTGGGTCAGCTGGGCAAGCTCTTGGCCTATTTCAAGGACAGGGGCGTGGATCGGGTCGTCTTCGCCGGCCCCATCAATAAGCCCAAGGCCCTGGGCATGATCCCGGACTTCCGGGCCGCCCGCCTCCTGTTCCGGGTCAAGAGCAAGCACGACGGGGAAATCTTCCAGGCCTTGATCCAGACCCTGAACGAGGAGGGGATCCAGGTCCTGTCTCCTCTCTCCTTTGTCCCCGCCCTGAGGGCTCCGGAAGGGATACTGGGCAAAAGAAAGCCCACCAAGCGGGAGGAGGCCGACATCAGCTTCGGCTGGCCCCTGGCCAAGGAGTTGGGCAACCTGGATATCGGGCAGTGCCTGGTGGTGAAGGAGAACATCGTGATCGCGGTGGAGGCGGTGGAGGGCAGCGATGCGACCATTCTCCGGGCCGGGGAGCTGGCCGGGTCCGGCTGCGTGGTGCTCAAGGTATTCAAGCCCGGCCAGTCCGAAACCATCGATCAACCGGCCGTGGGGCTGCAGACCATTCGGACCATGGTGAACGCCGGTGCCACCTGCCTGGCCATCGAGGCCGATGAGTGCCTGTTCTTCGACCGCCAGGACGCCATCGAGCTGGCCAATGCCCACGATATCGCCATCGTGGGGTGCTCCCCCGCCGCAGAGAAGAAGACCGGGGAGTGACCCGGCCGCAACCCGCCTCCGGAATCGCGGCCTACCCGACGCCGCACTTCGGAACCCTCCGGGATCGCGCGGGATCAACTCCCTCCAGACGAAGGAGATAGCGCTTCAGCTCGACTCCCGAGGAGAATCCGCCGATCTCACCGTTGCTGCGAAGCACCCTGTGGCATGGCACCAGAACGGGCCAGGGATTGGCGCCCATCACTCTGCCCACCGCCCTGGCTCCCCGGGGCACCCCGCACAGACCGGCCAGACCGGAATAGCTGATCCACTGCCC
>CAYFSD010000244.1:0-3706 GCA_964345705.1 uncultured Desulfohalobiaceae bacterium | reverse complement strand
AAACCCCGTGCCCGTGGTCGTGGATGCTGAGGCCTTGAGGTGGTGAATAGTTACGATTTTCAACGGCCTGTTAAGCCCCGCGTTCAAGGGGACAGCACAACCCGGAAGAGAGGGAAACGATAACCATGCGCTCCACGAACAGCATTCTCATCCTTTTGCTTTTTTTCTTCCTGATGCAGGCGGGGCTTCCCCTCCAATCGCACAGCGCCGAGGAGAATGAGGAAAAGAGGGTCTCCCTGGATTTCAAGGACGTGGACATTCAGGTGTTCATCAAGTTCATCAGCGACCTCACGGGAAAGAACTTCATAGTCGGGAACAAGGTCCAGGGCAAGATCACGGTGATCTCTCCGGAAAAGGTGACCGTGGACGAGGCGTACGCGGCGTTCGAGTCCGTCCTGGAAGTTCAGGGCTATACCACCGTCCCTTCGGGGAACGTGACCAAGATCGTCCGCGCGGTTGAGGCCCGCAAGAAGAACGTGGCTCTCCAGACGGAGCGAGGCGGGGCAGCACGGCCCAAGGACCGGATCGTCACCCAGGTCATCCCCCTGGAGCACGCGTCTTCCCAACAGCTGCGCAAGGTCCTTACTCCACTCGTCTCCAAGCAGGGCCATCTCGTGGGCTATCAGCCCACGGACACCCTGATCCTGACGGATTACGAGTCCAATGTGCAAAAGGTCCTGGATATCGTGAGCCAGGTGGACAGGAAGAGCCTGCAGGTCCGGCTCGAGGTCTATGAGCTGGAGCACGCCGAAGCGGCGCAGGTGGCCAAGAGCTTGAACAACATCATGAAGGCCAGGCAGCAGGCCCAGGGGAAGGGGAGCGCCCCCTTCGTCTTCGCCGTACCCAATGAGCGGATCAACTCCGTGATCCTGCTGGCGGAAAAGGGGACGGTTCAGCAGATGGACCAGCTCATCGCCAAGCTGGACCAGCCCACCCCCAAGGGCAAGGCCCAGATCCACGTGGTGCGCCTGGACAATGCCGTGGCCGCGGATCTGGCCAAGGTCCTCTCCGGGCTGTCCACCTCCGAGGGGAAAAAGGAGAAGCCGCTCATCTCGGAGAACGTGCAGGTCGCCGCGGACAAGGCGAGCAACAGCCTGGCCATCACGGCCAAGCAGGAGGAGTTCGAGGCGCTCAAGTCCGTCATCGACAGGCTGGATCAGCGCCGGGCCCAGGTCTACGTGGAGGCCGCCATCATGGAGGTGAGCATGGACACCAGCCTCGACGTGGGCATCGACTGGCAGGGGGCGGCCGAGCTGGGCAGCGAGGGATTCGGCGTGGGCACCGTCGGCGGCACGGTCGGGAGAAACGTGGAGGATGTTGCCGGGGGTGGCACCGGGGCGTCCCTGGGCATCCTCTCCTTTCCCTTCACCTTCGGCGGCAACACCTACTACAGCCTCTCCGCCTTTCTCCAGGCCTCGCAGACGGACAACAGGGTGAACATCATCTCCACCCCGCAGCTTTTGACCATGGAGAACGAGGAGGCCAAGGTGGTGGTGGCGGAGAACAGGCCCTTCATCACCAGCCGGGAAATCGCCGAGAACGACCGCGAGTTCAGCAACATCGAATACAAGGACGTGGGCGTGACCCTCAAGGTCACCCCGCAGATCAACGAGCAGGATCTGGTGAAGATGGATGTCTATCAAGAGGTCAGCCGTGTGGAACAGAGGGCCTTGGATGCTATCGGAGCCAAAACGCCGGTGACCAGCAAGCGGACCGCGGAGACCCGGGTCGAGGTCAGGGACGGGCAGACCGCGGTGATCGCCGGGCTGATCCAGGAGAAGTCCACCCGAAGCGAGAAGGGCGTGCCGGGATTGAGCCAGATCCCGCTCCTGGGCTGGCTCTTCAAACAACAGGGGGATACCCAGTCCAAGAAGAATCTCATGGTCTTTCTCACTCCGCAGGTGGTCCGCACGGATCAGCAGATGGAGCGGGTCTGGGCGGAAAAGAGGAAGAGAATGAGCCGGTTGAGCTACGGGATCGAGGGCAAGGTGCAATCCATCAACGCCCCCTTTCAGGTCTTTGATCCCGTGCCGGCGCTTAGCGGGGACGGACAGTGAGATCCCTCTTCGATTTCCTGATCCAGAAGGAGGTCGTCCCATCCGAGGATCTGGATGAGCTGCGCCTGGAGGCCGAGAGCAGGGGCGTTTCCGTGTACCAGCTCCTGTTGCAGCAGCGCCGGATCAAGGAGGAGCCCTTCCTGAGATGGGTGTCCGAGGAGTGGGGTATTCCCTTTTATCCTTCGCTGACGGGGATCCGGGAGGACCAGGGGCTGATCCGGGATCTGCCCATCCAGTACCTGAGACGGCACGGGCTCTACCCCCTGTACCGGGAGAACGGCACGGTCCATCTGGCCCTGTGCGACCCCTTCGACCTGCAGGCCCTGGACGAGTTCGGCTCCCTGCTGCAGGCCCGTCCGGTGCCGGTGCTGGCCCCCTCCGAGGAGATCCTCTCCGCGATCAACCGCAGCTTCGACCAGGCCGAGAGCTCCTCCGAAGCCATTATCCAGGACATGGACAGCGCAGAGGAGGACGAGGCCGGCTTTCTGGAGGCCTCCGCAAGCGGTGCGGATCTATTGGAGGAAACCAGCGACGCCCCAGTGGTCCGCCTGGTGAATCACATCCTGACCAAGGCGGTGCGCAGCGGGGCGAGCGACATCCATTTCGAGCCCTTTGAGAACAAGCTCTTTGTCCGCTACAGGCTGGACGGGGTCCTGTACACCTTCCACACCCTGTCCCGCAGGCTCCATGCCCCGGCGGTCTCCAGGGTCAAGGTCATGGCCGGCCTGAATATCGCGGAAAAGCGCGTTCCCCAGGACGGACGGATCGAGATCCGCATCGGGGACCGGCGCATCGATCTGCGCATCTCCTGCCTGCCCACCATCTACGGGGAGCGGGTGGTCATGCGCCTGCTGGAGAAGGACGCCCGCCTGCTCAGCCTGGAGGAGATCGGCCTGGCCGGCGGGGAGCTGGACACCATCCGGCGCCTGGCGACCATGAGCCACGGAATTGTTCTGGTCACAGGGCCCACGGGCAGCGGCAAGACCACCACCCTGTATTCCGCCCTCAACTACATCAATACCTCGGACAAGAACATCCTCACCGTGGAGGATCCGGTGGAGTATCAGCTCGAGGGCATCGGCCAGATGCAGATCCACTCCGCTGTGGGGCTCACCTTCGCCAACTCCCTGCGCTCCATGCTGCGGCAGGACCCGGACGTGATCCTGGTGGGCGAGATCCGGGATTTGGAGACCGCGGAGATCGCGGTTCAGGCCGCCCTGACCGGACACCTCGTCTTTTCCACCCTGCACACCAACGATGCGGCCGGGGGCATCACGCGTTTGTTCAATATGGGCATCGAGCCCTTCCTGGTCTCCTCCTCCCTGCGGGCCATCGTGGCCCAGCGCCTGGTCCGCATCCTGTGTCCCGCCTGCAAGGAGCCCTATACCCTGACCGAGAGGGAGATCTCCCGGCAGGGGCTCGAGGGGCGCATCTCTCCGGAACAGACGCTGTACGCCCCCGGGGGGTGCGAGCAGTGCCTGGATACGGGGTACAGGGGCCGGACCGCGCTCTTCGAGATCCTGGAGCTGAACGAGTCCCTGCAGACCCTTATCCTGGGCACCTCGGACTCCAATCGCATCCGCGGCGAGGCCCTTTCCTCGGGCATGAGAACCCTGCGGGACAACGGGTTGGCCAAGGCGGCCCAGGGG
>CAYFSD010000243.1:0-3709 GCA_964345705.1 uncultured Desulfohalobiaceae bacterium | reverse complement strand
GTAGAGAGTGCGCGCGTGGTCACGTGTGTTGGTAATGCAAAGGACCTGCTCCTCGCTCGCGAGCCGCTCCGCGAGATCCGCGTCACTCAGCTCGCCCAAGTGAGTCACCTGGGTCCTTTTTAGCTCGGAATGCAAATGATGCGGATCGGAGACGATCTCCCGCACGTCCTCCAGACCGTATACGAAATCCTCTCGCTTGGAGAGGGCCGGCTGGGTCGCAGTACACAGCACCACGCTCGCCCCGTAGCTCCCCGTCAGCTCCCGCAGCGTCTGCAAACAGGCAAGAAGGAGATGCCTGGGAAGCATCTGGGCCTCGTCCAGCACGATCACGCTGCCCGCAAGATTGTGCAGCTTGCGGCATTTTCCGGGCTTTGCGGAAAACAGCGACTCGAAGAACTGGACTGCTGTCGTGGCGACCAACGGAAGGTCCCAGTTCTCCGCTGCGAGCTTGGCCCGCTCCAGGACCATGTTTTCCCGCTCCTCCTCCGTGTCGAAGTCGAAGGAGCTGTGGTGCTCCAGGACGGCATCCTCGCCGAGAAAGGAACGGAAAACATCCGCGTTCTGCTCGATGATGCTAGTGTAGGGCATGACGTAGACAATGCGTCGAAGGCCGTGATTCCTGGCATGACGCAGTGCGAAGGCGAGGGAGGAAAGGGTCTTTCCCCCGCCGGTGGGAACGGTCAGGGAAAACAGGCCGGGCTTCCCATCGGCGGCACCCAGGCAGTCGTCCAAAACTCGCCGACGCAGACGGTTAACCCGCGAATCGGTTGCCTCGGAGATCATTCTCTCCAGCTCGGGGAAAAAACGCGAGGCAAGATCCTCCATTCCAGGGCTTCGCTTCCGCAACTCGAATTGCTGGGGATTCATGAATGCCTCTGTATCCAGGCGATCGGCGTCCACCAGGCAGGAGAAGAGCATACGCAGATAAAAGGAAAGCTGGAATCCAAATCGTTGCTGAACGATCTTTACCGGAAGCCCGGACGGCAACTCCGTTCCCATCGCTTGAATCGTCCCGGCAGCGCAATCTGGAATATCCCTTTCCAGGCGCCTCTCCAGTGTCGGACCAGTTCCCCGGCCGTCCGGCAAGCCGGCGTGATGGCCCGCAACGGGGTAGGCGAGCATCTTTCCCCAATTGGGGTCCCTCTCATACGCCAGCCGCGCTCCGGCTGTGGAATGATCGATTCCGCTGGGACCGTGATCCGGATCCTCTACCACTCGTAACAGATATTCTTGGAAGGCCTGCTTGCACTTTCCGGCGTCGTGCAGCTCACCAAGTGCCCTCCCCCATTGCCGCGCCCCGAAAACCGAAGCAAAATCCCCGGCCAGCTCAGCAACGGAGCCCAGATGCTCCTTAAGGGTATGCCACTTTTCCGGAGAAAGTCCTGGGTAACTGTGAGCATAGGCCATAGCATGCACTCCTGATCGCATAGAAGCTTTGCACTCCGCTTTCTTCTACCACACGGGATTGGAAATGAAAAGATTTCAAAGCACTACGCAACAAAACACATGTCCCTTCAACAGAGCTCAACAAGCCAAACACTTCATGCGCTTCTTTGCGGGACAGGGGGGCGATGTTCTATCGGAGGCGTCTCAGACGATCCGCGCGGATCTGATGGCGGGAGTTGAAAAGGCTGAAGAAGGCGAAGAGAGTGACGGCCATGACACCCAGGGCGGCGGCCGCGGCGATCATGAACACGATCACGATCTGGTAGCTCACCGCGTCCACGGGGTCGGCACCGGCCAGGATCTGCCCGGTCATCATCCCCGGCAGGCTGACCACGCCCATGACCATCATGGAGTTGACGATGGGGATCATGCCGGATCTGGAGGCCTCCCGCAGGGTCTCCTTGGCCGCTTCCCATCTGCCGGCGCCGAGGGCCAGAAGGGACTCAATCCGCGACTGCCTCTGGAGCGCATCCTCCATGAAACGGTCCAGGGCCAGGGAGATGCCGTTCATGGTGTTGCCCAGCACCATGCCCAGCATGGGGATGAAATACTGCGGCTCAAACCAGGGCTCCACCTTGATGATGCCCGTCATGGCGATCATGGTCACCAGGAAGGCCGCGCCCATAATGGAGACGAAGCTGCTGAGAAAGATCCGCGGGAATCGCCTGCGCGTGCGCCCCACCGCGCTCTGGCTGGCCAGGGCGGTCATGACCAGCCCCAGGCTTAGGACCCAGACAGGATTTTTCAGGGCGAAGACCCATTTCAGGATCCACCCCACGAACAGGAGCTGCGCCACCATCCGGCAGGAGGCGAGGAGGAGCTGTCTTTCCAGCCGCAGGCTGAGCAGGGCGGAAAGCAGGAGATTCACGCCCACCAGGCAGGCGGCAAGCGCGAGCTGCCAGGGGCCGAGCTGGATGTACTCCGGATTCACGGGAGCTCACTTCAGGGTCAGTGTTTGCGTGCTGAGCCGCACGATCTGAGCCCGGTCGTGGCTGGTCAGGAGCAGGGCCCTGTCCCTTGTCTCGGACTGCCATCTCAGGAGCAGCTCCTCCAGCTGCCCCATGCTGTCCGGGTCCAGGGAGGCGGCCGGCTCGTCCAGCAGGAGCAGGTCCGGGTCCAGTTGAAGGGCTCGCAGCAGGGCAGCGATCTGGGCCTCCCCTCCTGAGAGGGATTCGGTGCTTCGCCGCAGGAAGCCCTCCCCTCGACCCAGCGTCTGCAGCTCAGACAGGACTTTCGAACGGTCGTATCTCTTGTGCCGGTTCGCAGAGAATGCGAATACCATGCGGAGGTTGTCCTCCACACTGCCCTCCTGAAGCGGGGGCCGCTGATGCAGGTAAACGATGCGGCTGCGGTATTCCGGCATGCGCCAATTCTCCAGCCGCTCCCCGCGAAAGCTGACTTCCCCCTCCTGCAGGTCGTCCAAACCGGCCAGGGCCCGAAGAAACAGAGACTTGCCCGCTCCTGAGGGACCGATTACCCCGACACGGCTCCCGGGCTCCACCCACAGGGAGATATCGCGCCAGATCCAGGCGCCGTCGATGCGGCGCCCAGCCTGCTCGACTTCAAGGATTGCAGCCATAAAAACATGAAAACAGTATCTTGAGGGGGATGGAAAAATTGACCATAAACCCTCGCCGGCCTGGCGGCAAGGTGCCTGGACCTGAGCAGAGCCATGAATCAGTCCAGGGTATTGCGCGCACTCCGGCCCTGTGTGGAGCGGATGCTCTTCATCAGGTCCTGCAGCCAATGGTACAGGACGGAGGTCCATTCCGGAGCCCAGCTGGGGATTTCGAGCTCCGACACCTCCTGAAAGTCGTACGGGGCGATGAGGACCCGCGTGTTCGAGGGATCCGCATCGTGGACCAGGACAAAGAGCCTTTCGATATTCTCGTTCCCCATGGCCAGACATCCGGCGGAGACATAGGATCCGTGGATGAATATGTTCCCGCCCGGGTTCACC
This sequence comes from uncultured Desulfohalobiaceae bacterium, assembly GCA_964345705.1. GTDB lineage: Bacteria > Desulfobacterota > Desulfovibrionia > Desulfovibrionales > Desulfothermaceae > JAIPDU01. The sequence continues at coordinate 303 of CAYFSD010000243.1, read as the reverse complement.
CTTCCTGCCCTTCTGGCCATCCTTCGCTCAAACCCGTTCGGATAGCTGAGCTTCATGGACAGGTGGTACTCGCTGTTCGGATTGAGGGAGACGACGGAATAGACCCCTTCGGGAACCTGCCTATCCCCTTCCCGAAGCTTCGGGCCCGGGCCTCCGCTACTGGCGAGCACGGGATAGCTGGTGATCCGCCTCCAGGCCATGTCGCGATTCCTGCCCCATACCTCGAGCTCCTCCTCCTTCTTCAGGGCTATGAGCCACAGGCTCTCCGGAGGATATTCCAGTCCCGAGGATTCACATTGCTCC
>CAYFSD010000242.1:0-3713 GCA_964345705.1 uncultured Desulfohalobiaceae bacterium | reverse complement strand
CCACGATCCCGGGTCGTGTCCCGCTAACCCCGCCACAATGGCAATCGCGGCTTTTCCGGTCGCTCGTGCTCAATTTCCGTCCACGAGGAACATGTTAGAGCGGAACACAGGAAAAGACAAAATAAAGGGGGGAAAACGGCATGAATATCTTCGGCACATCCGACGAGGAACGAACACACACCGAGAATACAGACGATACGTTCTAGAAACTGATGCGCAAAGATCACTCTCTTTCCTTAGCTATTTTTGTAAAAAAAGTATCCGCGTCGCACTGAACACCTTTTAAGTTGTATCCGAAAAAGCTTTCTATATATTCAATTTTTTACTACCCCGCAACTCATATATACACCTTTTTTTCCTTGCACCTTTTCCCTGAATGCCTACCCGTTGTTCATCAAGAGAAAACAAGCTCCGCTTCACTCGTCCATCACAGCAAAAGAAAATCCCTTTGCCATCGCATGGCGAAGCCTGGCAAACTGGACACTGGGGAGAAATTCTAATACAGTCACTTGCCTTGTCGTCGTTTTCTGAAAGCGGGAGGAGGGAGCTCCCGGCTCGAGGCGGGCGGCAAGGCAAGCGCCACGAACCAAGGAGCACGGGATGGAGAGACAGCTGCTCAACATCGGCTTAACCAACCTGGAGGAGGTCCACCACAACCTGACCACTCCGGCCCTATACGAAGAGGCGATCAAGCGGGGCGAGGCCGAGCTGGCCCACCTGGGTCCCCTGGTGGTGCGGACCGGGAAATACACCGGCCGCTCCCCCAACGACCGGTTCATCGTCCGGGAGGAGTCCTCCGCGGACAGGATCTGGTGGGGGGAGGAGAACCAGCCCCTGGAGCCGGAGAGGTTCGACCACCTCCTGACCAAGGTCCAGGGCTACATGGAGGGCAAGCCCCTCTTCGTCCAGGACTGCCATGCCGGAGCGGACAGGGAATTCCAGGTCCCCCTGCGGGTGATCACGGAAAACGCCTGGCACAGTCTCTTCGCCAGGAACATGTTCATCCAGACCCCGGGACGGAGCCGAGTGCAGGACCACGCCCCCCAGCTGACCGTGATCCACGCCCCCGGCTGTCATGCGGTTCCGGAAATCGACGGCACCAACTCCGAGGCCTTCATCCTGCTGCACCTGGGCCGGGGCCTGATCGTGATCGGCGGCAGCAGCTACGGCGGAGAGATCAAGAAAGCAGTCTTCACCGCGATGAACTACCTCCTGCCTCGGCGGTCCGTCATGAGCATGCACTGCTCGGCCAATCTGGGCCGGGACAACGACACCGCGCTCTTCTTCGGCCTGTCCGGAACGGGCAAGACCACCCTGTCCACGGTCAAGGACCGTCGCCTGATCGGAGACGACGAGCACGGATGGTGCGAAAAAGGGGTCTTCAATATCGAGGGGGGCTGCTACGCCAAGGTCATCCGCCTCTCCTCGGAGGCCGAGCCGGAGATCTACGACTGCACCCGAAAGTTCGCCACCGTCCTGGAAAACGTGGCCCTGGACCCGGTAACCCGGCGACTGGATCTGGACGACGCCGGGCTCACCGAGAACACCCGGGCCGCCTATCCCTTGACCCACATCCCCAGCGGGCTGCGCAAGGGGACCAACCCCCACCCCTCCAATCTGTTCATGCTCACCGCGGACGCCTTCGGCATCCTGCCGCCCATCTCCCAGCTCACGCCCGAGCAGGCCATGTACTACTTTCTGTCCGGATACACCGCCAAGCTGGCCGGAACGGAGAGGGGAATCACGGAGCCGGTGGCGGTGTTCAGCACCTGCTTCGGGGCCCCGTTCATGCCCCTGCACCCCCACGTGTACGCGGATCTGCTGGGGGAGAAGATCGTGGAGCACAACGTGCGCTGCTGGCTGGTGAACACCGGCTGGAGCGGAGGACCCTATGGCGTGGGGCAGCGGATCAGCATCGGGTACACCCGGGCCATGATCCGCGCCGCGCTGAAGGGCGCGCTGAACGAGGTGGGCTACGATCGGGAGGAGATCTTCGGGCTGCACATGCCGCGCAAGTGTCCCGAGGTCCCCTCCCGGATCCTCAATCCCAGGAACACCTGGGACGATCCCGGGGAGTACGAGCGCAAGGGCCGGGAGCTTGCCGGGCTCTTCCGGGACAACTTCCAACGCTTCGCCGACGGGGTCTCGGAGGCGGTGTATCGGGCCGGGCCCGAGGCGCCCTAGCGGGGCGCCAATTGCTGCATCGCTTCAAAAAGCCCCATCTCTCACAGAGGGTGACCATGACCCGAAGAAACAGAGGAAGGTTTCCCGGACAAATCACGAAATTGAACTGTTTCGCGCCATGCACCTGGAATTTGTGAACGCCCTGCCTGATAAGGGCGATTTCCACAATCTGTCCTGCGATTCACCACCTTATTGATCCGCCTATCGGCACGGGGTCTTGTGAATCAACAGACCTTCGGCCCTGAATTGCCCCTTTCCCGCATTCTCCTTGCTTTCCCCCATGTCGTCCCGGATCCGGGACCCGCCACTCTGAGCAACCCGGAGAAGGTACGTTCTTGTGTCAATGCGGCGCGAGGATACGTTCATCGTTCCCCCTGAAAGGTACTGGTCCTCGTCCCCTGCTCGGGGGTGCCCAGCTACGAGAGGGCTCATGCCCGCATCGGATAGGCGGACCCTTCCACAGGGGGAGCGCATCGGCTCCGGGAACGGAGGGAGCCAAGCCCTTGGCAGGCAGCTTGCAAAGCAGAGGGAAGAACCAGTTTCCTCCGCTCCTTGCCGCACGCCGACGCGACTTTCCCGCACGGAAGCAGACCCGACGTCCGGCAAGAGGACCAACCGCAGCCCCGGGAAGGCAATCCATGCGCCCTGTTCTCATCCTAAAGACCGGCAGCACCTTCTCCGACGCGGCAGTCCGTCTGGGGGACTTCGAGGACTGGATCATCCAGGGGCTGGAGGTGTCCCCCACCTCGATCATGGTGATCTGTCCCTACTGGCCCGAGCGGCTGCCCGCCCCGAACCGATTCTCCGCGGTGATCGTCACCGGATCCCACGCCATGCTCACCAGGGATCTGCCCTGGATGCGCCGAACCGCGATCTGGTTGGCCCGCCTTCCGCAATCCTTTGTTCCCGTGCTGGGCATCTGCTTCGGCCACCACCTGCTGGTCCGAGCCCTGGGCGGAGAGGTTCGGAAGCATCCGCAGGGTGTGGAGATCGGCACGGTACGGATACGAACCACCTCGGCGGCCCGGCGGGACCCCCTTTTCCACCAGCTAGGGCCGGAGCTATCGGTGCACGCGGCCCACGCCCAAAGCGCCACCCGGCTGCCTCCGGGAGCCGAGATCCTAGCGGAGAACGAGTGGGAGCCACACCACGCCTTCCGCTACGGGGACCGTATCTGGGGACTGCAGTTCCATCCCGAATTCTCCCGGCAGGTGGTCCGGGAATACCGCAACCGGAACGAGGGCGGGGCCCAGAACGGGGCGGAGCAGTGGCCCGGCGATCCGGCGGCAGCGGACTTGAACGGACGCATCATCCTCCGGCGTTTTGCGGAGCTCATCTCGAAGGAGTGATTCAAGCCCCGCACAGGAGAAAAGCCCAAGCTCGTGGCCGGGCTTGAAAGGACATGATGCTTGTGCCCATCGCTCAAGGCAAATCAAGCCCCTTATATATGAACCATAAGGCGAGAACAGCGTATGCAATTCCCGGAAAGCCCCTATTCAGCTCTTGTCGAGCTGTCCAAGATCATGGCT
>CAYFSD010000241.1:1764-3722 GCA_964345705.1 uncultured Desulfohalobiaceae bacterium | reverse complement strand
GGTTGACCCCGTTCTCCGCGGCAATGGCCGGGGCCAGGGCCAGGAACAAGGCCACTGCGGCCGCCACAAGCGCGGCCGTCCACGCACGGCACCCTCTTTGCGGATTATTGCTGTCCGCCATATAGCTCCACCTCCGCGTCGCGGGAAAAAACCACCCGCTGGGTCTCCAGGTCCAGGTCGGCCCTCGAGCTCCGGATGGTCGTGTTGCCCCTGGTAACATGCACTCCCTGCAGCAGGGAGAGGCTCTCCGTGTCCGCGGCGTATTCCATCCGTCCCGCGGTGAAGCGCACCGCGCCGTAGGTCCCGGAAACACCGGACCAGAACGCGGCGGTGCGATTCTCCCGGTCGTATTCCCCCTTAGCCGAAGAAGCGGTCAGGGTTTGATTCCCCTCAAGGGAGTACTCCATCTCCGGCCGGGACATGGAGACCACCTCGCGATCCGCGCCCAGCTCCGCGCTCTCGGCGCGCATGCGCCACAGCAGCGCGCCGTCCCTGCCGTGCACGAAGGTGATGTCCCGCATCCGGGCCCCGATAGCCCGCACCTCCTCCCGGGAGACTTCCCCCTCCCCGGGACGGAAGTACCGCTCGGCGACGAACGCGAGACAGACCGCCACCGCGAGCCCTAAACCGAGGAGGAGCCGCTTGTTCCGGATTGCGTCCAACGCCGCCACATCGTCTCCAGCTTGTCCTGGGCCCGCAGCACCGCGTTGATCGTCTCCCGGAGGGCCCCGTGCCCTCCGGGGGTCTCGGTCACCATGGCCGCCATTTGCTTGATCTCCGGCTGGGCGTTCTGGACCGCCACCGGGATCCCCGCGATGGCCATGGCCGGAGCGTCCACCCAGTCGTCCCCGAGGTAGAGGACCCTTTCCAGGCTCACCTCCCTCTCGGCCGCGATCCGGGTCACCAGCTCGTCCTTGTTCAGCCCGCCGGAATGATACTCCCGGATGCCCAGCTCCTCGATCCGGGTACGCACCGCCTCGGACTGCAGGCCCGTGGTGATCGCCACCTCCAGGCCGGCTCCCTGGGCCAGCTTGATCCCCAGACCGTCCTGGACATGGAACCGTTTGCTGATGCGGCCCCGGTCGTCGTAGTACAGCCCGCCGTCGGTCATCACCCCGTCCACGTCGCTCACGATCAGGACCACGTTAGCCAGCCTGCTCCGGATCATCCGTCCTGCTCCTCGCGGGCGACCCTGAAGAGCGAGATCAGCTGCCGCAACAGGGGAGCCGTCCGGTCCAGGGGCCAGCTGTTCGGCCCGTCGCACAGGGCCTTGTCCGGCTCGGGATGGACCTCCATGAACACGCCGTCGCACCCCGCGGCCACCGCCGCGCGAGCCAGAAGAGGGACGAACTCGCGCTGCCCGCCCGAGCTCTCCCCCTGTCCGCCCGGGAGCTGCACCGAGTGCGTCGCGTCGAAGACCGTGGGCATGCCGGTCTGCTTCATGAAGGCGAAGCTGCGGTAGTCCACCACGAGATTGTTGTACCCGAAGCTGCTTCCGCGCTCCGTGAGCCAGAGCCTCTCGTTCCCGGCCTCGGCCGCCTTGCGCACCACCTGGGCCATGTCCCAGGGGGCCAGGAACTGTCCCTTCTTCACATTGACCACCAGGCCCGTGCGGGCCGCGGCCTGCACCAGGTCCGTCTGGCGGGAGAGGAAGGCCGGAATCTGGATGACGTCCGCGACCTCGGCCACCGGAGCGGCCTGCTCCGGATGGTGGATATCCGTGAGCACGGGGAGCCCGGAGGAACGCCTGATCCGCTCCAGGTCCCTCAGACCCGGCTCCAGCCCGGGACCGCGGTAGCTCGACGGAGAGCTACGGTTGGCCTTGTCGAAGGAGGCCTTGAACACGATCCGGACCCCCAGGGACTCGCCGGCCTCCGCCACCCGAAGCCCCAGCTCTTGGCTCTCCAGCACGCAGGGGCCCAGGATGAAGAACAGGTCCTGCTTGCTTGCGGTGAACA
>CAYFSD010000241.1:0-1664 GCA_964345705.1 uncultured Desulfohalobiaceae bacterium | reverse complement strand
TCCAGCACGCAGGGGCCCAGGATGAAGAACAGGTCCTGCTTGCTTGCGGTGAACAGATCCTCGTTCCGCATGGTCTACCCGCCTTTCTCCTCGGTGCGCGCCTCGAGCACGGAGCGGATGAAATCCCGGAAAAGCGGATGGGCGCGCATGGGATTGGACTGGAACTCGGGGTGGAACTGGCAGGCCACGAACCAGGGGTGGTCATCGAGCTCCACGATCTCCACCAGGGAGTTGTCCGGAGAGATCCCGGAGAGCGTCATGCCCGCGGCCTCGAAATCCTTGGCGTACGCGTTGTTGAACTCGTAGCGGTGCCTGTGCCTCTCGGAGATCTCCGTGGCCCCGTACGCGGCGTGGACCTTCGTCTCCGGCTTGATGCGGCAGGGATAGGCGCCCAGACGCATGGTCCCGCCCTTGTCCGAATTCATGTCCCGGGTCTGCAGCCGCTGCTGCTGCGCGTCGTACCACTCCGTCATGAGATAGATCACCGGATACGGGGTAGCGGCATCGAACTCGCTGGAATTGGCTCCCTCGTACCCCAGGATGTTGCGGGCGAACTCGATCACCGCGCACTGCATCCCCAGGCAGATCCCGAAGAAGGGAATGCCCTTTCGCCTGGCGTACCCGCTGGCCAGGATCTTGCCCTCGATGCCCCGCGAGCCGAAGCCGCCGGGGATGAGGATCCCGTCCACATTGCGGAAGTGCTCCTCCAGATTCTCCTCGGTCAGATCCTCGGCGTTGATGTGCACCAGATCCACCTGCGCGTTGTTGGCCACGCCGCCGTGGATCAGCGCTTCGTGCAGGCTCTTGTAGGATTCCTTGAGGTCCACGTACTTGCCCACGATGCCGATCCGGGTCCGCCAGCGGAGATTGTTCTGGGCCTGGATCAGGTTGCGCCACTTGGACAAATCCGGATTCTTGGCCGGGAGCTTGAGCATGATGGCGATCTTCTGGTCCAGCCCCTCGTCGTAGAAGGCCATGGGCACTTCGTAGATGTTGCCCACGTCCACGGCGGAGAAGACGGCATCCGGATCCACGTTGCAGAACATGGCGATCTTCTTCTTGATGCTCTCCTCCATCTCCACCTCGGAGCGGCAGAGCACGATGTCCGGCTGGATGCCCAGGCTGCGGAGCTCCTTGACGCTGTGCTGCGTGGGCTTGGTCTTGAGCTCGTCCGCGGCGCGGATGTAGGGCACCAGGGTCAGGTGCAGGTAGAGCACGTTCTCCTTGCCCAGATCGTAGCGCAGCTGGCGGATGGCCTCCAGGAAGGGCTGGCCCTCGATGTCGCCCACAGTGCCGCCGATCTCGATGAGGGCCACGTCCTCCTGATTCCTGGCCACGCCCCGGATGACCCGCTTGATCTCGTCCGTGACGTGGGGAATGACCTGGACCGTGCCCCCGAGATAGTCCCCGCGGCGCTCCTTGTTGATCACCTCGTAGTAGATGCTTCCCGAGGTGTAGTTGTTGTTCTGGGCCATGGGGACGTCCAGATAGCGCTCGTAGTGCCCCAGGTCCAGATCGGTCTCCGCCCCGTCCGCGGTGACGTACACCTCCCCGTGCTGGAAGGGATTCATGGTCCCCGGGTCCACGTTGATATACGGGTCCAGCTTCTGGATGGTCACCTTCAGCCCCCGAGCCTGGAGCAGGGTGCCGATGGAGGCCGCGGC
>CAYFSD010000240.1:0-3731 GCA_964345705.1 uncultured Desulfohalobiaceae bacterium | reverse complement strand
CCCCGCACCGCGGACCGTGAGGGGGAGCTCGTTTTCGTTGCACAGGCGGACCACACTGGCCAGGGCCTCCGTTGTCTGCGGCTGGAGGACCAGCTCCGGAACTACCGGATCGAGGACGGCTGAATCAAAGGAGTAGGCGTGGCGATCCGCTGCCTCGGTGTAGACGTTCTCCTTGCCGAGGAGGTCACGAAAGGCGCGGATGATGTTTTTGCTGGGCATGTTCCGCTCCGCTGGTGATGCAGGGTTCTGTCACCCTGTTGGGGATCATCAGGGCCCAAAAAAATGCGGGCTCCTCTCGTCGGCCCGCACGGTTTGCATACTGAATGTCCTGGAGGCGGAGCGGGGCGGGGATGACCCGACCCGCGCGATTTGCAGGCAGAAAAGAGCCTTGTGCGCCTTGCAGGGCAGTCCTTCAAGCGCCTTCTTCATCCTCATGGGGATGCACCACGAGCACGGGGATCCTCGCGTCGTGGAGCACATTGCGAGCCGTGGACCCGAAGAGATGGGTCGCTCCCCTCCATCGGTGCGCGCCGAGGACGATCATGTCCGCCTGGATGGATTTGCTGTACTTAATGATCTCCGTAGCCGGATGTCCCTCGCGCAGAGCGATCTCGGCCACTGGGTCGTTCTCGGGGTCGACGAGTCGACAGACCTCGTCGCGGCAGAAGTTCTGCACCCGCTGCCGGACGTCCTCAAAGAGCTCTTTCTTCTTCTCTTCTCGGATGCTCCGGGCTTTTTCCTCTCCGAGAGTGGCGTCGACCAGGCTCCGGGCGAAGCCGTCCAGCGGCTCGGTCACATGGATCGCATGGATGCGGCCCTGATATTTTTCAGCTAGGCTGACCGCATAGCGGAACACTGTGGTGGCGTCCTCACTGAGATCAGTGGCGAAGACGATACGTCGCAGCTCCGGTTTCATAGTGGGTGTCCTTTTTCGTCTTTGTGGGATTCATCCTGCTGCTTATTATCTCACAGCTTCCCCGCGGATTATTAGCCGAAGGCGAGGCTCGGCAGCCAGGTGACCAGCGAGGGAAAGAGGATGAGGATGAAGATTCCCGCCAGCTGCAGCCCCAGGAAGGGCACCACGCCCTTGTAGATGTGGAGCATGGTGAAGTCCTTGGGCGCCACCCCGAAGAAGTAGAACAGGGCGTACCCGAAGGGCGGGGTGAGAAAGGAGGTCTGCAGCATGACGCACATGAGCATGGCGAACCAGAGCTGGTCGAAGCCGAGCTCCAGGGCCACGGGCATGAAGATGGGCACGGTGACCAGCAGAATGGCGGTCCAGTCGATGAACATGCCCATGACGAACATGATGAGCATCATGATGGCCAGGGCCATCCAGCGGTTGATCCCGCTCCCCACGAGCATGTCGTTGATCACTTCGCCGCCGCCCATGCTCATGAACACGGTGCTGAACATCTTGCCCCCCACGAAGAGGAGCATGACCATGCAGGTGATGCGGATGGTCTTGACGCTGGACTGCTTGATCACGTCCCAGGTGACCGCCCGATTGGCCAGGGCCAGGATCAGGGCGCCCAGGGCCCCCATCCCGGCGGCTTCCGTGGGGGTGGCCACGCCGACGAGGATGGTGCCGATGACCATGAAGATGAGCCCCAGCGGTGGCAGCATATAGAGCAGGGTCAGGCCGAGCTTGCGGGAGAAGCTCCACTTGGCCGCCTCCTCCTTGGAAATGGAGGGGCCCAGGGAGGGATTGATGGTGCAGCGGATAAAAATATAGAGGAAATAGAGCCCGGCGAGGACAAGCCCGGGCAGGATCGCCCCGGCGAAGAGCTTGCCCACGGAGGTGGCCTGGGACCCGGTCAGCCCGCCGTAGACCACGAGCATGATGCTGGGCGGAATGAGGATCCCCAGGGTCCCGGAGGCGCAGATGATGCCGCTGGCCATTTCCTTCTGGTAGCCCTTGTTCAGCAGGGGCGGTCCGGCCAGAAGGCCCATGGTCACCACCGAGGCGCCGATGATTCCAGTGGTTGCGGCGAAAATCGTGCTGACCACGACCACGGCCAGGCCCAGGCCTCCCTTGAGCTGGCCCAGGACCAGGTAGAGCACGTCGAAGAGCTTCTCCGCCACCTGTGATCGATCCAGGAGCTGGGCCATGAGAATGAATAGGGGAATGGCCACCAGGACGTAGTTCTCCATCAGGCCCCAGATGTTGTTGGAGAACATGCCCATCAGGGGAGCGATCATAAAGCCGTTGTCGATCAGGCCGTACAGGGTGGCCACTCCGGCCAGGGTAAAGGCCAGGGGGTGGCCCAGACAGAGGAGCAGGATCAGGGTGATAAACATGGCGACGGTCATCAGTTCTGGGCTCATAGTGGATCACCTTGCTGCTTGAAGAGGATGGTTCAAGTGCCGCAGCCGGATCCGCTCGTTTCGGCGGCGGTTATTCCTCGCTGCGAATGAGGGTTCGGATGTCCTTGCAGGCCGCGGAGAGGCCCTGGATCAGGAGCATGAAAAAGCCGAGGACCATGAGGGTCTTGATGGGATAGATGGGCGGTGACCATGCGGTCCAGCTGTGCTCCAGATCCTTGATGGAGGAAATGGCATATTCTGTGGCCCCGAAGGTGAGCATGATGTAGACCGGGAGGAAGATGACCAGATGGCAGGCCAGGCTGATGGCTGCCTGCTTCCTGGGCTTGAGCAGATTGACGAAGACGCTGACTCGCACGTGCCCATCGTAGAGATAGGTGTATCCCAGGCCCAGGATGAAATGGATGCCGTAGGCGAAGGTGGTCGCCTCGAATCCCCAGGTCGTGGGGGAATTAAAGGCGTAGCGCATGAAGACCTCGTAAACCGTGATGAAGAGCATGGGCCAGATGAGAAAGGCCACGAGAAAACCGAAGTATTCCTGCACTGTGTCGATAGGGCGAATGATCTTGTCCAGCATAGGATCTCCTTAGCGGGGCCAAAAAGGACCCGGGGAGGGGGGGCCTCCCCGGGATTTTTCATTGTCCGAGCGGCCGGAGTCTATTCATAGTACCAGAACTTGCCTTCCATGTACTCCTCGTAGGGGATGGGCTCGTTCACGCCGCTGCGCATCTTGCGCCAGGCGTCGAAGTCCTGGATGAACTCCTCCTGGGAGTTGAGGACCTTCTTGGCCCAGTCGCTGCGCTCCTTGACCTTTTCCATATAGTTGTGGGTGGTCTCTCGCATCTCCATGAGGGTTTCCTTGTCCATCTTGACGAACTCGACCTTGTCCTCAAGGGCGTGGATGGCCTTGGCGTTCAGGTTCTCCTGCCAGGCCTGGGACCACAGCTGGGTCTCCTTGGCGGCGATCTTGACGATCTCCTGGTAGTGCTCGGGCAGCTCGTTCCAGGCGTCCTTGTTGATGAACAGGGCGTTCTGGCAGGAGGGCTGGTGCACTCCGGGCTCGATCACGTATTTCGTGACCTGGTCGAAGCCCATGGGGTAGGTGATGGCCGGGGAGGAGAACTCCGCCGCGTCAACCACGCCGCGCTCCAGGGCCAGATAGACCTCGCCGCCGGGCAGGGGGCTCACCGAAGCGCCGAACTCGGTCATGATGTCCATCCACCAGCCGGGCGTCCTCAGGCGCAGGCCCTGGAAGTCCTTGGGGGAAGTGGCCCGCTTGTTGGAGAACAGGCCCAGCTCCTGGCCCACGTTCCCGCCGGGGAAGGCCTTCATGTTGTATTCCCCGTAGAGATCGTCCATCATTTCCGCGCCGCCGCGCTCGTAGAGCCAGATGTTGTAGGCTTCCT
>CAYFSD010000239.1:0-3777 GCA_964345705.1 uncultured Desulfohalobiaceae bacterium | reverse complement strand
TCGGCCATGGGGTTGCCCACCAGGGAGGCCTCGTAGGGCCCCTTTTCCTCCTGGTTGCTGCGGGGCGCGGCGTTCCAGGTGGAGGGGACCACGGCCTGATAGTTCCGGATGGCCCCGTTCTCAATGACCACCCAGTGGGAGAGCACGCCCCTGGGGGCCTCGTGGAAGCCGAATCCCCTGATCTCCCCCTTGGGGAAGCTGGGTGGATTGAAGGTTTCCTGGTCTCCCTTGCCCAGATTGTCCACCAGGCCCTGCCAGAGCTGGGGCAGGATGTCCGTGAGCACGGCGGCGCGGACGGCGCGGGCGGCGTGCCGGCCAATGGTGGAGTGCAGGGCGCTGAGCGGGAGCTGGGTGCCGGCGACGTTGCCCGCCACATCCATTGCGGCCTGCAGATACTTCTTGGTCGGCTCGTGTCCCGCGGCGTAGCAGGCGAGCACGTGGGCCAGGGGACCCACCTGGGCCGGCTCGCCCTTGAAGGTGGGGGCCTTGACCCAGGAGTACTTCCCGTTCTCGTCGAAGTCGGTGTAGTTGGGCTGGGTTTCCTCAGTGTAGGGATGCCTCTCCCAGCTCCCATCGTACCAGGAGTGCTTGATCCCTTCCTTGACGTTGTCCTCGAAGAAGGAGTCCTTGAAGGTCTTGACCTCCTGGAAGGCGTCCAGGTCGCCGCCGGGGATGTACCCGCCGGGCATCATGAATTCCTCGCCCTTGGGATCCAGCGGCAAGTCGGGGACGCTCAGGTAGTTGGTCACCCCGGCTCCGTACTGGGTCCAGTCCGCGTAGAATCCGCCCACGGCGCCCACGTCCACCAGATAGACCTGCTTCACGAAGTCCTGGATCTGGTCGATCAGGGATTTGACGTAGTTCAGGCGCTCCATGGTCAAAGGAGCGGGGGAGTTGACGTCCGCGGGGTTGGAGACGCCGCCCACGGCCAGGTTTTGGATGTGCGGCGTCTTGCTGCCCAGCACGGCCACCACCTTGTTGATGGTGCGCTGGTATTCCAAAGCCTGGAGGTAGTGCACCGTGGCCATGAGGTTGACCTCGGGGGACAGCTTCATGGCCGGATGGCCCCAGTATCCGCTGCCAAAGACCCCGAGCTGTCCGGAGGAGACGAAGTTCTTCATCTTCTCCTGCACGGCCTTGAATTCCTGGGCGCTGTTCCGGTGCCATCCGGAGAGGCTCTGGGCCGTCTTCGCCGCCTTGTTCGGATCCGCCTTGAGCCCGGAGACGATGTCCACCCAGTCCAGGGCGGAGAGCTGGTAGAAGTGCACGATATGGTCGAAGATCCCGTGGGCCGCGACGATCAGGTTGCGGATGTACTGGGCGTTGATAGGGATCTCCAGCTCCAGGGCGTTTTCCACGGCGCGGACGGAGGCCAGGGCGTGCACCGTGGTGCACACGCCGCAGATTCGTTGCGTGTAGAGCCAAGCCTCGCGCGGATCCCGGCCCTGAAGGATCAGCTCGATCCCGCGCCACATCTGTCCCGAGGACCAGGCATTGGAGATCGAGCCGTTTTCGACCTCGCAGTCTATTCGCAGGTGTCCTTCGATTCGGGTGATGGGATCGACGGTTATTCTCTGTGCCATATTCCTCTCCTTGCCTTCGATTCTGATGAGTTAGTCTCTTGGTTCACGGACGCCTGGCATGACGGCTAGGCCTGGCTCCTCTCGTTCGGCACGGCCAGGATGGGCGCTCTCTTGACCGCCCAGACATAGACCAGGATCTCGATGGAGATGATGCCGAAGGTGATGAGGATTTCCGGTGTGGAGGGAAAATAGTGCCATCCGTTGCCGGGATTGAATCCGATGATATAGGTATCGAAGCGGTAGAGCCCGGCACCCAGCAGCACGCAGAAGGCGGACCAGAAGACCTTGCGCGAATTGAGTCGGTTTCTGGCCGGCACGAGCAGGAACAGCCCGACAAGGAGCAGGATGCTCTCCAGGAGGAAGAAGTTGCCCGCCAAGTCTCCGGCGAACATGGCGTCCAGGGCCCCCCGGGCATTGATGTCCTGGAATCGGATGAGCAGAAAGGCGCCCACGAGCCAGGGGATGATCGCGGAGAGCTTCTTCAGCAGCTTGAGCTCCTGGGGATTCTTGAAGGCGACGCCCGCCAGCGTGGCCTCGAAGATCACGATGGAGTAGCCCAGCAGCAGGGCGGCGATGAGGAAGAAGAGCGGCAGGGCCTGGCTCCAGTAGAGGGGAGACATCTTGGAGCCGGAAAGGACCATCAGGCTGCCCAGGGAGGACTGATGCATCGTGGGCAGGAGCATGCCCAGGGCGACGAAGATGAACAGGACCTTCTTCAGCTTGCCTTCGATGTCGTGCCTCTTGAATTTCTGCAGAAAGGGCGGTGCCGTCTCGATCAGGAGCACCAGGCAGTAGGTGGCGATGCACAGGGCTACTTCGAACATGGCCGAATGCACGTTGGCGTGCCAGGGCAGGAAAATGTTCTGCATGTTCCAGTATCGGCCGATGTCGAAGAAGATGGAGAAGCCCGCCAAAGCGTAGCCCATGAAGCTGGTCAGGATGGCCGGCTTGAGCAGCGGGCTGTATTCGAACTTGTTGAAGATGAAGATCAGAACGGCCATGGCGTATCCGCCGCAGGCGAAGGCGGTGCCCACGTTGACGTCGTAGGCGATCCACAGCCCCCAGGGATAGCCGTCGTTCATGCCGCTGACAGCACCCAGGCCAAAGATGAAGCGTTCGACCAGAAAGCCGAACATGATCAAGATGACCAATAGGCCCAGGATGAAGGGTATGGTGAAAACCCTGCCTCCGAGTGGTTTGGCTTCGGACATATGGTCGCTCCTTTAATCGGTTTGGAGAGCTTGACGGATTCCCTATTCGTGGTCCCCCCGCTTCCTGACCAGGTAGACCAGTCCGGCGAAGGCGGCCACGGGATAGATGAGGTACTTGTAGAAGCTGTTGGCGATGCCCTCCAAATCCTTGACGTAGGACCGATCCCGCAGCTGGGGAAGACCGAGCTTGCTGAACTCGGTGCCGGAGAGAATCATGTACTGGCTCCCCCCGACTTCCTCGCTCCCGTAGACGTGGGGGATGTACTGCTTGGCCTTGTGACGCTTCGTCTTTCCCGTCTCGATGTGGTTCACCGGAAAGTCGTAATACTTGCCCGGCGTCATCTGAAGCCGGCGGTTGGCTTCCTTCTGCAGCTTGTCCACCGGACCGAAGAGGGAGGCCCCGGTGGGGCAAACCTCGCAGCAGGCGGAGTAGCGCCCTTCAGCGTAGAGGTGGTCGCAGAGCTGGCACTTGTGGATTCTGGGAAAGGGGGAGTCCCAGTCGAACTTGGGAACATTGTACGGGCAAGCCACCTGACAGTAGCGGCAGCCGATGCAGGCCGAGGCATCGTAGGTCACCACCCCGGTTTCCCTGTCCTTGACCAGGGCCGAGACCGGGCAGGCGTTGACACAGGCCGGTTCCAGGCAGTGCATGCAGTGGCGCTTGATGAAGGCGTAATCGTCACCCTCCCTGTACATCTTGATCACGTTCAGGGTCTTGTTGGATAGGTCCAGGGGATTGTCATAGGTATCGTTTCTCCCGGAGTGCTCCGGGGGCATGTCGTTGGCTTCCTTGCAGGCAGGCATGCAGGCCTGGCATCCGATGCACAGGTTGGAATCGTAGAGGATGCCCACAGCCTTGGGAGGGAGGTGTTCTCCAGCTGTGGAGGCACTGGCGGACTGCGAGCCGGTGATCATCAGGGCTCCCCCGGCGGCGGTCGCCTTGAGGAATTCCCGCCGTTTGATCGTCATCGCGTCCCTCCCTT
>CAYFSD010000238.1:0-3780 GCA_964345705.1 uncultured Desulfohalobiaceae bacterium | reverse complement strand
GGATTTGAAGGTAACTATATATCTGGCGATGACTTCATAAACGAAGATATAAATGCTTGGATTATTGATGAGTTAACTGTATGGTCTACATCTGATACATCTTATGAGCTTTGGTTAGGCAAAGGAAGTGAAAGCGATTTATCATTTGTTTCAGATAGTTATAGTAGAAACATGGTTAATTATAATAATGGAGAAAAATACCAAGGATCAAGTGGAGATTTTTTAGACTTATACGAAATCACATTTGATAATTTAAGTTATAAGGTAGATTCAGGAGAAACATATAATTTTGGGCTTGTTGGTGAAACTCCGCTCTTCCTTCATGCTTCAAATGCAGACTTAAGCGGAAGCACACAAAATGGTGCTGACAATTTATATAAGTGGTTTAACATCTCTGGAGAATATGGCAATGTAATTGACAGTGATGGAAACGGATGGGATAAAAGTTCTGACATAAATGTTAGTATTTCAGGAGCGCCTGTTCCTGAACCCACAACCATCCTTCTTTTCGGTACAGGTCTGCTCGGCTTGGCCGGCCTTGGTAGGAAAAAGTTTTTCAAGAGAAGCTGACCACTTTACTAAATGTTATCCCTTCATGGCCAGAGCAACCCTGCTCTGGCTTTTTTTCATTTCTTCAAGCCGCGCACTAACGGCTATTAATCTTCAATCGTTCCACACTTCAAAAATGCAGATTACCATTCCTAGGTGTGGTCAAAGCAGCCCGCTCATCGAACATTTCTGAACAATCAATTCATTCCAAAGCGACACTGCCACCCATATGGGATTCCTGAATATCGGGCGCAAGGACGAGCACGGCAAGCAGCGCCGGATTGAGCACCGGGGCAAGTATCTCCGGGCCAGTCGGACAGGCGGTATAGCTCTTCGCGCTCAAGCGCGGCCCCTTGGCGCGACCTTGACCGCGAATACGCAGCGCGGTTTCCGGGTGTCCACCACCCCGATGAAGAACACCCAGATAGCCCTCCAGGTAACCAATCAGGGGGGTCAAGAACCTCGAACCGCCAAGACGCCAAGGGCGCCAAGGAAGACGCCAAGAAAGAGTTTTTCCTTTGCCGCCTGCCCCGTTAAACGCGAAGCCTGTTTAATAGGGGGGGGTGACGGCAAAGGAAAAGGCTTCGCCTTGTGGCCGGCACTCCAAGGCAAAGCCTTTTTCCTTGGAGATACCCTTTGCGGCCTCTGTGGCTTGGCGGCTAAGAGAACAGGGCATAGGCGTGACTGGCGGTTAATCTTTGCAAACTTACGTTCAAAGCAACCCCGTGAACGCTTACAGAGGAAGAATGTCCACAGGATTTCCAGGATGAACATGATGTTTCAGAAAAAGAGAAAACGATCTCCTCCTCATCCCGTACATCCTGTCAACTGACTCTTTTTCCTTACGCCGCGCCTCTGCGCCGCAGCGCGCCACGAAATCCCCCCGATCTTTTCTCCTTGGCCTTTGCCGGGGACTTTGCTAGCCTAAACCGCTTCAGGGCAGCTCTGTTCGCCCCTGGAGACTCTTTCCAGCACAGAAACCAATCATTTTCCCTACTGGAGCCGCGTATGCCGCAGCGCATTCACGTGGGGCCAAGGCCCCATGTCCGGGATGTTCAGGGCGAGGGGACGGCCAGGCGCATCCGACGGGAGCTGCAGCTGCCCGTGGACGCGGTGCAGCTGATCAAGGTCTATACCGTGGAAGGGCTTGCGGAGAGCGAGCTGCAGCGGGTCCTGGAGCGGCGGCTCCTGCACGATCCGGTCCTGCACCAGGCCTCCTTCGAGCCCCTGGCGGCGGATCTGGACTGGGTCGTCGAGGTGGCCTACCGCCCCGGGGTCACGGACAACGAGGGCCGCGTGGCCGGTCAGACCCTGCGCGCCGGCCTGGCCCCGGAGGATGAGGTCCAGGTCTACACCGCCACGGAGTATCTGCTGCGCGGGGATCTGGCCCGCGAGGACGCGGAGCGCGTGGCCCGGGAGCTTTTGTGCAACGAGCTCATTGAGCAGTTCCGCATCAAGGCCCGCTCCGAGTGGGAGGCCGAGCCCGGTTTCTCCGCTTTTGCCCCTCGCGTGACCGGCGAATCCCTGGATCGGGTGGAGATCGTACCCATTAGTGAGCTAGACGAGCAGGGCCTGATCCGGCTGAGCGAGGAGGGAACCCTGGCCCTGAGCCCGCTGGAGTTGCAGACAATCCGGGCCTATTACGCCCGCGGGGACGTGCGCGAGAGCCGCAGGGCCGCCGGCCTGGATCCGGAGCCCACGGACGCGGAGCTGGAGGTCCTGGCCCAGACCTGGTCCGAGCACTGCAAGCACAAGATCTTCAACGCGGAGATCCGCTACACGGACCGGACCAAGGGGCGGACCCAGGAGATCGACAGCCTGTTCAAGACGTACATTGTCAAAAGCACGGAGATCCTGCGCCGCCAGATGGGGGAGGAGGACTACTGCCTCTCCGTCTTCGGGGACAACGCCGGGGTGATCCGTTTCGACCAGGAGCACAACGTCTGCGTCAAGGTGGAGACCCACAACAGCCCCTCCGCCCTGGACCCCTATGGCGGGGCCCTGACCGGCATCGTGGGGGTCAACCGCGACCCCATGGGAACGGGCCTGGGGGCGAACCTGGTCTGCAACACGGACGTGTTCTGCTTCGCCTCCCCCTTCCATGACCAGCCCCTTCCCCCGCGCCTTTTGCATCCGCAGCGGGTCTTCGAGGGCGTGCGCAAGGGGGTGGAGGACGGGGGCAACCAGTCCGGGATCCCCACGGTGAACGGCGGCCTGGTCTTCGACGAGCGCTATCTGGGCAAGCCCCTGGTCTTCTGCGGCACCGTGGGGCTCATGCCGGCCACCATTCAGGGCCGGCCCAGCCACGAGAAGCGGGCCGAGCCAGGAGACCGCATCGTCATGGTCGGCGGCCGCGTGGGCAAGGACGGCATCCACGGGGCCACCTTCTCCAGCGAGGCCCTGCACTCCGGCTCCCCGGCCACTGCGGTGCAGATCGGGGACCCCATCACCCAGCGCAAGATGTACGACTTCCTCATGCGGGCCCGGGATCGCGGCCTGTACAACTCCATCACGGACAACGGGGCCGGGGGCCTGTCCTCCTCCGTGGGGGAGATGGCCGAGGAGAGCGGCGGCTGCGAGATGGACCTGGCCCGGGTGCCCCTGAAGTACGACGGCCTGCTGCCCTGGGAGATCCTGCTCTCCGAGGCCCAGGAGCGCATGACCGTGGCCGTTCCCCCGGAGAACCTGGACGTTTTTCTGGAGCTGGCCCGGGAGATGGACGTGGAGGCCACGGACCTGGGGCGCTATACCGACAGCGGCCTCTTTTGGGTCTCCTATGGGGACAAGCCGGTGGCGCGCCTGGAAATGGAGTTCATGCACAACGGTCTGCCCCGGATGGAGCTTGACGCGGACTGGGATCCCCCCAAGGAGCACAAGCTGGAGATCTTCCGCGATCAGGATCCGGGACAGAGGCTGCGCGACATGCTCGGGAGGCTGAACATCTGCAGCCGGGAGTACGTGATCCGGCAGTACGACCACGAGGTCCAGGGCGGCAGCGCGATCAAGCCCCTGATGGGGGAATCCGGCAACGCGCCCTCGGACGCGGCGGTCCTGCGCCCGGTTCTCGACTCCGAGCGCGGGCTGGTGGTCTCCAACGGGATCTGCCCCCGCTACAGCGACCTGGATACCTACTGGATGATGGCCTGGGCCGTGGACGAAGCCATTCGCAACGCGGTGGCCACGGGCGCGGATCCGGACTATATGGCCGGAGTGGACAACTTCTGCTGGTGC
>CAYFSD010000237.1:0-3825 GCA_964345705.1 uncultured Desulfohalobiaceae bacterium | reverse complement strand
GCTCCAGCTCCCAGACATTCCCCTTGGCGTCCTCCATGGCTCCGGGATTGCCCATAATGTCGTGATCCCTGTACTGGACCGTGCGTCCTGTGGGATCGGTCATGGAGCTCAGGTTGCCCGCCTGGTCATAGGTGGAGCGCCATTTTGCTTCCGCGGTGCGGCTGTCCGGCTGCACCGTGACCCTGACCGGACGGCCCAGGGTGTTGTAGGTGGAGGTGATCACTCGTTTTGCCCCGGATCCCGCGGCCTCCTCCCTGCGGATCGGATTGCCCTCCTGGTCGTATTCCAGCAGGGTTCGGCATCCTTTTCGATCCACGATCCGAACCGGCTTGTGCAGGCTGTTGTCGTAGGATATCTCCAGGCTCGTTCCGTCCGGATAGGAGACCTTGGTCAGCCTGTCCCACTCGTTGTACTCCTTGCGGGTCCGTTGCCCTTGTTCATCAGTCAGGATCAGATCGTTTTGATCGTGCTCGATCCGCTTGACGGTTTCCCCGTTGATGGCCACGCGCCTGGGCCGGCCTTGCCGATCGTACAAGACCTCCTTGATCCGACCTGACGGGAGCTCGATCATGCTGTAGTATTCTTCATCGGCTTCGCTATACCCGTAGTCAAATCTGTGCCCGGTGCCTTGCTCGTCCGTGACCGACTCCACCCGGCCCTGTCCGGTATAGCCTATCCGCGTTTCCCGGCCCGCGGCATCGGTCTTGCGGGTTATCCTGCCCTGATGGTCATACTCATAGGTTGTTTCCTCGCCCAGGACCCCGGTTACTTGACTCAGCCCGTTCCGGTTGTAGGCGTATTCCACGCGTCTGCCCGAGCTGTCGCGCACAGCGAGGATCCTGTCTCCGCTGTGCTCGTACCAGATCACCTGCTTGCCGCGTCGATCGGCTATCCCTTCGGGTATCGTGGCGTTTTCCGATTCGTAGAGCAGCTCCGCGGTCATGCCGTTCCGGTCGCCGTAGGCCAGGAGGCGGCCCTGCTCATCGAATCGTTTCCAGCGGCCGTTTCTGTCCTCCCAGCGGTATCCCTCCGGAGTTGGCTCGATCCGCGCGTTGCGGCCCTCGTACACAGAGGATCCGGCGCTCTTTCGCTCAAAGCGGACGGCTCCCTTGTGGATGGCCTCGATCTCCTCGCCTTTGCGCTCAAAGCTCAGGGTGTGGCGCAGGTGCTCGAAGTGCCAGGTGTTGCGGACAAACCAGCGGGATACCGTTATTTCACCCCCGGGGACCTTCACCGAGAGATCGTCTGCCTGGTCGATGAACTGGCCGCGGAGGGCGTCCACGCGGCAGCCGACCTCCTGGAAGGTGTCCTCGACATAGTTGTACGCCTTGGAGAGCTTGTCCTTTGCACCGGACCACAGGGCCTTGAGCTGGTCGATGCTGGCGCTCAACGGCTCCGGAATGCACTCTGCCCCCTCCAGGTCGTCCGGGGCGGGCACGGTGCTCGAGCCGCCCCCGTCGCCGTAGCCGCCGCCCCAGGAGGCGCTCCCGCCTCCACCGGGATTGATGGGCGGACCGCTCGAGCCGGAGCCACCGGAGCAGTCCCCGTAGACACTGGTCCAGCAGTGCCGCGCCGCCTTCCTGCTCCATTGGCCGTTGGCGCACTCCCACTCGTAGCCCACGGTCATGCAGCGCATGTAGCTGCCGCAGTCCCCGCCGCCGGAGCCGCTTCCGGATGGCTCCAAGGGCTGGAGGCAGGTCACCTTGTAGGGCAGGGTCACCCGCTGTCCCGCATCCAGGCTGTCCGGGACCTCACCCAGCATCTCGAAGCGGAAGTGGTCCCCACCTTCCGGGAGCTCGGCGTTTACCTTCTCGGCGCGGATTTTCCCCTTGTTGACTAGAGAGATTTCGCCCCGGAAGACCTCTCCGGGCTCCATGGAGGGAAGCGAGGTGGAAGCGGGCTCCATGACCACCACAGGTGCGGGCACATCGGTCTCGTATTCCGCGGTGAGCACGATCTCGTACTCGTCCTCGATGGTGGTCTCCTCCACTTCCCAGTGCACCGTCACGGTGCTGCTGGGCAGAAAGACCTCCTCGGCAGCGGTCACCCCGGGCTTGATCCAGATCCGGCCGGTCTGGGTCTCGTGGTTGGAGGCGCTCACCCGGTAGCGGTACCTCCCAGCCGGCAGCTCGGAGAAGGCCGCCTCGCCCAGGGCGTCGGTTTCCTTCTCCCGCTTGACGCTCTTCACCTTTTCGTTCTGCAGTAGCACTTCGGCCCCGTTCACCCCTTGGATCAGCTCGCCGTCGTCCTCCTTGGTCCCGGTGTACATGTCCGTGACCTTGAGGATGGCGTCCCCCTGGCCGGAGCGGGCCACGGTGGCGTAGCAGTGGATATTCACCGGATCCAGGTTGGAGCCGCTCGCCCGCAGGAGGAAGTGGTGTCTGCCCTGATCCACCTTGGCGCCAGGGGAGAAGGCGACGCCGACGCTCTGGCTGCCGCCCACGGGGATCTCCTGTTGGGAAGAAATTCCTGAAAGGCGGACCCAGGAAGGGGCCTTCTCGCCATCGCTGTCCAGCAGCCTGAGCTCCAGGTCCCGGAGCGGGGCCAGGCCGCTGTTCTCCAGGCTGATCCGCTCGGTGGCGGTAGAGTTATGGGTCACCCCGGTCTCGATGTGGCTCGGCTCGAAATCGAGCAATGGCTTGGCCCGGGAAAAGGAGGCCTGGACGGGAATGGTGCCCCATGTGGCGTTTCGGCTGGCCAGGCGCAGCACCAGGTCGGCCTCGTCCGGGACGCTGTTGTCCGCCCACAGCGTCAGAGGCAGCCTGGCCGAGGAGCCGCCCTCCAGGTCCACGGGCTCGCCGGTCTCCACATGCACCCCCTCTGTGGGCGAGCCGCCGGGCTGCTCCTGGGGAGGATACTTCAGGCCCAGATCCTCCACCTCTGTGCCCTGTCCGGTCTCTACCCGGACCCGGAAGGTCTTCTCCTTGTTCCTGGGCAGGGAGAGATCCACCACGGCCGGGTCGTAGGAGACCCGGGAGATCACGAAGCGCTCCTGTACCGGTCTGGCAGTGAGATCCGGATGTACGGCGCAGACCGTGTACACCCCGCTCTCGCCCTCCAGGGGCGTGAAACCGTGGCTGAAACCGCCCGTGGCGTTGGTGCGCACCGTACGTTCCCGCTCAAAGCCCTGGCTGGCAATGGACAGGGTGAGCTCCGCGCCGGGCAGGGTCTCGTTGGATGAGCGATCCAAAGCGACCCCGCGAATGGTGACGGTCTCCTTCCCGCTGGACTGCTCGGGGCTGACCCCGGTCACTTGTCCGGAGTAGGAGGTGCGCTCCAGGGAGGCGGGGCTCCTGGCCTCGAGGCCCCGCAGGACCACCTCGTCCTCTTTGCCCCTGTGGTGGTAAATGCGGGGGATGCGGGCCTGGACCGCGAGCTCGTCCCCGGACAGAGAAGCGGGAACGGACAGGGTTACCTGCTTGGAGGTGAAGCTCGCCCCGTCCGGGATCCGGGCCACCGCGTCCCCGCAAGCCAGGCTGACGATCCTGTCTCCCACCTTCTGGTCCAGCCTCGCAGTGTCCAGGACATTACCGTCCCCGTCCAGGAGCAGGAACCGGATGCCCCGCTGCTCTCCGGTATCGGAGGAGGTCACCGCTTCCACCGGCGCCCCGCCGGGATTTTCCAGCTCCAGGCGGGCCGTGCCGTTGCCCCCCTGCAGGAAGCGGCCCGTGGATACGGACAGGGACAGGGACCCCGGGGCCACGGAGAGGCTCCGGGTGTCCCGCAGCCGCACCAGGCGACCGGGAGCGGGGCGGATCTCCAGTGTCTCCGCGAGCTCCGCGGTCGCGTTCAGCTCCTGGTATCCGCCCACTGTCACCCGGGCCT
>CAYFSD010000236.1:0-3848 GCA_964345705.1 uncultured Desulfohalobiaceae bacterium | reverse complement strand
CAGTTGATTCAAAAACCCAGTGCCCGTGGACGGATCAATGTGCTGAATAGTTGCAGCGTGTGAAAAAAAAGGAGGCGGTATGACCGACATGGAGCACGGTATAGTCTACTGTTCCCCCGCAGGGACGACGCGAAGGGCGGCCGAGGCGATCGCGGGCAGGCTGCGCGAGCTGGGCCGCACAGTGACCGAATTCGACCTCGCCCGCACCGGCCCGGGGGAAGTCCGGGACGCCTTCCTCGAATCCGGCGGACCGCTCTGCCTGTGGGTGGGTTCGCCGGTGTACGCGCAGCATCCGGTGCCCCCGGTTTTTCATTTCCTGGAGCGGCTTCCCGGAGTGAGCGAAGAGCGGGCCGCGGTGCCCTTCGTGACCTTCGGGGCGGTCTCCAGCGGAGTGGCCCTGCCGGAGATGGCGGACAGGCTTGCGGAGAAGGGATACTCCACTGTCGGCGCGGCCAAGGTGATGGCGGAGCACTCCAGCATGTTTCAGTCGGAGCGGCCCCTGGGCCAGGGCCGGCCCGGGGAGCGGGACCTTTCCGAGGTGAGCAGGCTGGCGGACCGGGTGGCGCGGAAGCTGGACAGCGGACAGTGGCAAGCCCTCTCCAGGCAGCAGTTGGACTATCAGCCGGACTGGCTCAAGGAGGAGGCCGCGGCAATGAATATCGAGCGGCTCAAGGGAGTGCATCCGGGCTATAGCCTGGACCAGGAGCTGTGCACCCAGTGCGGGATCTGCGAGGAGAGCTGCCCCGCGGGGGCCATCCGCCTCGATCCCTATCCCGTCAGGGACGAGTCGTGCTTCCTGTGCAACAATTGCGCCCGGTTCTGTCCGGAAGGGGCGATGACCATCGATACCGCGCCCCTGGAGAAGCGGATCGCGGAGAAGGCGCAGAAGACTCCGGAGGTCAAGGAGACGGCGATCTTTCTCTAGCGTTCCCCGTTCCGCGTTCGGCGTTCCTCGTTCCCGGTTCAATCGGAGCGATCGGGTACGGGCGCTAGGCGAGGAGTCGGTGTGTCGGTGTATCAGTCCTTCGTCAATAGATGAGCCCATCATTCATTGAGCCATCGTTTTATCGACTCACTGACGCACCGACGCACCGACGCACCGACCCACCGACCCACTGATTACCGACTCACTGACTCACTGACCTACCGATTGGTCCCTGATTCGTTCAGGAGTCCTCCCGTTCCCCGGATTCGCGGACACTTTGGAATGCAGCTGCGGATTCCGTCCTGTAGCGCCGCCGCACCTCTTTGCGCTCCCCCTCCCCGAGCAGGCAGCCCTCCAGGCACTTCTGCGTGCAGTTTCCGTTGCAGGGCTCCACGTGCACGGTGACATTGCTCTCGGAATAGTATTCCCTGATCGCGCGGCTCACCTCCTCCGCGAGGTCGTGCGACTGCTCCACGGACATGTTCGCGTCCAGCTGAAGGTGCAGATCGATGAACCGCTCCGATCCGGACTTGCGGGTCCTCAGGCCGTGATAGCCCCGCACTCGGGGCGAGAAGGACTGCACCCGCTCCTGGATGGTCCGCTCTTCCTCCGGGGGCAGGCTGGCGTCGAGCAGGTCGCGCCCCGACTCGCGGGTCAGGTCGTATGCCGCGCGCAGGATGAGCCCGGCCACGAGCACGGCGGCTGCGGGATCGATCCACTGCAGGGAGAGGTCCGGGAGGAGGGCCCCGCCGAGCCAGATGGCGGAAAGCCCCACGGTCACTCCGAGGGAGGTGTACACATCCGTGCGCAGATGCCAGGCATCCGCTTGCAGGGCCATGGATTCCGTCTCGCGGGCCACCCGGAAGAGGTATCGGGAAACCAGGAGGTTCGCCAGGGCGGAGAAGAGCATCACCGCCGCGCCCCAGGCCGGGAGGCCCATGGGGTGCGGCTCCAGGAACTTCTGGGCCGCCTCGTACAGGATCCAGCCCGCTGCGGCGAAGATGAGCAGGGCCTCGATGGTGCCGGAGAGGTTCTCCAGCTTGCCGTGTCCGAAGGGGTGGCCGGCGTCCGCGGGCTTGGCGGACTGCTTGACCCCGAAGAGGGCGATGAAGGAGGCCAGAAGATCCACTGCGGAGTGGATCGCCTCGGAGATGACCGAGATGGAGCCGATGAACAGCCCCACCGCGAGCTTGAACAGGATGAGGAAGGAGTTGGAGAAAACGGAGAGCAGGGCCGCGCCGCGCTTGCGTCGATCCTTGTTCCCCCGGCCTTCGGATTCTCGCGCTGTTTCCATTTCGGCTCTTCTCTGTCCTCCGGATTCGTGCGGGTGCCTGTCGGGAAATGGTTGCATCGGGGCGAGGGGCCTCTGAGGCGATGGTCCCTTGTGAGAGAGGTTGAAACCGGGGACCGGCACCCAGAACGGACCGCTCGAGACAGCGGTCATGGCATATCCCGCGGCGCGTTCTCAAGGGAGCGCCGCAGCCCCGGATCGCTCGCGATCCGTGGCGCTATGCCGTCACACGAAGGAGCAAACCGTATGGCAACGGAATGGGAATTCTTTGCGGCCGCGGCGATCGTGCTCGGACTTCTGCTCACGATCCGTTTGTGGGAGAGGCGCGAGAACGCTCGCCGCGAGCCGTCCGCACATGTTCTCCTCCTTCCCTTTCTCGCCTTGAGCGGAATCATCCCCGGAATATCCCTTTTTCTAGCACACGAGGCGCGCGCCGCACAAGCAACTCCCAGCGGGATCCTGACGAGCCGGGGGTCTCAAGGGAGGTGGCCCTTCCGGAGCGGACAGCGGCGAGGACGGGATTGCGTTTTGGTGATCCTTTGTTTACATTAGGGTAAACAAGGCAAGGGGGCAGCAAGCCATGACCCGGAATCAGTTCGAGCAATTCATGCAGCGGCTGGAACGGGCCGCCGGAGTGAGCTCCCAGACTGAGCTGGCGAATCTGCTCGATCTCAACCGCTCCGCGATCAGCCGGGCCAAGAAGCGGGGGACGGTCCCCCGGGCCTGGGTGGCCCGATTGAGCGGGATGTTCGATCTGGACCCCGACTGGCTCAGGGACGGCACCGGAGCGGGGGAGGAATTCCGCCGCATACCCCGGGTCCGGGCCAAGCTGGACGCCGGCGGTGGCTCCTATGTGGTGGATTCCCGCGTGGAGGAGGAGATCGCCTTCAGGCAGTCCTGGCTCCGTCGGAGGGGAAATCCCGGAGAGATGGTGATCATGGAGGTCTCCGGAGACAGCATGGAACCTCTCATTCGGGAGGGGGACTCGGTGCTCGTGGATCAGGCCCAGAAGGAGATCTACGCCGGGGGCATCTACGCCGTGGGCGTTCAGGACACGATCATGGTCAAGCGCCTGGAGCGCCATCCCCACGGGCTCGTCCTGGTCAGCGCCAATCCCAGCTATTCCCCGGTCCATCTGCAGGGCGACGAGATCGAGACCGTGCGGATCATCGGCCGCGTCATCGGCATGTGGAGGGACCTGTCCTGATTCCGCGTTCTCTGTTCCCCGTGCTGGGTTTCTGCTCGGCATGGGCCGAATCGAGAGGGGGCTCCCGTTGAAGGGAACAGATGGAAAATCCCGAATGCCCAATAACAGAGTTCACCAGACACGGTTCCTAAGGATATGAGCGACGTCGAGCACCGGGGACAGACGATCGGTTTTTCCTCCGCCGGGGAGGAGTTCCGCAGCAGACGGCTTGACCTGAACGAGCTCCTGGTGCGCCGTCCGGCCTCCACCTTCTTCCTCCGGGCCGCCGAGGACTCGGATCTTTGCGGCGGCATCCGGGCCGGGGACATCCTGGTGGTGGACCGTGCCCTGGACCCGGACCTCGCGGGCGGAAGCCTTGTGGTGGTGGAGCACGGCGGGGAGATGCTGCTTCGGCTGCTCTTCCGCCGTCGGGGCCGCCTGCGGCT
>CAYFSD010000235.1:0-3873 GCA_964345705.1 uncultured Desulfohalobiaceae bacterium | reverse complement strand
CCGCAGCATCCCCTCCGTGGACCGGCTGCTCACCCATCTGGACCAGGATGCGAGCCTGACCGGCATCCCCCGCACCCTGATCAAGGAGCTGGTCAACGCCTATCTGGACCACATCCGCGCCGCCATCCGCGAGGGGAGCGTGACCGGCGAGGACGAGCTCGCCCCGCAGGCTTTGCTCCCGCATCTATCCCGCTACATCCGCAAGCGCTCCCGTCCCCGCTTTCGCCGCGTGATCAACGCCACCGGCGTGGTGGTGCACACCAACCTGGGCCGCTCCCTGCTCCCCCGCGAGGCGGTGGAGGCTGTGGAGACCGCCTGCACCGGGTACTCCAATCTGGAGTTCGACCTGGAGACCGGCAGCCGGGGCAGCCGCTACGACCTGGTCCAGGATTTGCTCTGCGAGCTCACCGGAGCCGAGGCCGCCCTAGTGGTGAACAACAACGCCGCGGCGGTCCTGCTCACCCTGAACACCCTGGCCCAGGGGGGAGAGGTGATCGTCTCCCGCGGGGAGCTCATCGAGATCGGGGGCTCCTTCCGCATCCCCGAGGTCATGGAGCGAAGCGGGGCCGTGCTCCGGGAAGTGGGCGCCACCAACCGGACCCACCCCGGGGACTACGAGCGGGCCATCGGCCCGGACACGGCGGCCCTGCTCAAGGCCCACACCTCCAACTACCGCATCGTGGGCTTCACCCGCGAGGTGGACGCCTCCGAGCTGGCGCCCATGGCCCGCGAGCACGACCTGCCGCTCATCGAGGACCTGGGCAGCGGGAACCTCATCCGCTTCCCGGACCACCTGGGCCTGGACGAGCCCACGGTCCAGGACACCCTGGCCAAGGGGGTCTCCGTGGTCTGCTTCAGCGGGGACAAGCTCCTGGGCGGCCCCCAGGCGGGGATCATCCTCGGAGAGGGCCGCCATATCCGCCGCATTCAGAAGAACCCCCTGAACCGGGCCCTGCGCATCGACAAGATGACCCTGGCCGCCCTGGAGGCCACGCTCCGCCTGTACAAGGATCCGGACACCGCTCGGGAACGGATCCCCACCCTGGAAATGATTTGCAGCAGCGAATCCGGCCTGCGCAACCGGGCCGCCCGCCTGGCCCGCACCCTCCGCGAGGCTATGGGGGACAGCTTCCGCGTGGGCACGGCCAAGGGGAGCTCCCGCGTGGGCGGAGGGGCGAGCCCCGAGGTGGCCCTGCCCACCCATCTGGTGCGCCTCGTCCCCCGCGACGGCGCTCCTGACCTGGAGACCCTGCGCCGCCGCCTGCTGGACACGGACCCGCCCCTCGTGGGACGTGTGGAGGACGACGCCCTGTGCCTGGACCCCAGGACCCTGCTGCGCGCCGACACGCGCGACCTCGTTTCCGCCCTGCAACAAGCCATCCACAGCAAAGGAAACCGCATATGAAGGACAGCCTCACCCACACCCCGAAAAACTGCTGGCAGGTGTATTCCGAGCCGGATCAGCGCGAGGCCATCCGGGACTTCGCCGCGGGCTACATCGCCTTTCTCACCCAGTGCAAGACGGAGCGGGAGACGGTGCGCCGCATCCGCGACCTGGCCAGCGAGGCCGGGTTCACGGACAACTCGTCCGATCCCGCCTTCTACCGGGTATTCAAGGACAAGAGCATCATCCTGGTTCGGCGCGGACGCCGTCCCCTCTCCGAGGGGGTACGCATCCTGGGGGCCCACGTGGACACCCCGCGCCTGGACCTCAAGCAGAATCCCCTGTACGAGACCTGTGATCTCGCCCTGGCCAAAACCCACTATTACGGCGGCCTGCGCAAGCACCAGTGGTTTTCCCGGCCCCTTAGCCTGCACGGGGTGGCGGTCACTCGGGACGGGGACAAGGTGAACGTGCGCGTGGGCGAGGACGCCGAGGACCCGGTCCTGCTCATCCCTGATCTTCTGCCCCATCTGGCCGCCAAGCAGAACGAGAAGAAGCTCTCCGAGGCCTTCGAGGGGGAGAAGATGAACCCCGTCCTGGGCAGCGACAAGGCCCCGCAGAACGGGGGCGAAGAGGAATCTGAAAATGGCGGCAAGGAGGAGACGAGCGGCAACGCGGACAAGGACGCGATCAAGAAGGGCGTCCTGCAGCTTTTGCACGACCGCTACGGCCTGACCGAGGCGGACCTCTTCAGCTCCGAGCTGCAGCTCGTGCCCGCGGACCCGGCCCGCTCCGCGGGGCTGGACCGCTCCCTGATTGGCGGATACGGCCAGGACGACCGGGTCTGCGTCTTCTGCGGCCTGCAGGCCATGCTGGACGAGCCGGAGCCGGAATACACCCAGATGGCGCTCTTCTGGGACAAGGAGGAAATCGGCTCCGAAGGGGCCACCAGCGCCCGCTCCCTCTTCTTCGAGTACACCCTGCAGGAGCTCATCGACACCCTGGAGCCCGGGACCCGCCTGCCCCGCGTCCTGGAGAACAGCCGCGCCCTGTCCGCGGACGTGCACGGCGGCCTGGATCCGGACCACCAGGACCTGCACGACCCCATGAACGCCTCCAAGCTGGGCTACGGCCCGGTGCTGTGCAAGTTCACCGGGCACAGGGGCAAGCTCGGGGCCAACGACGCCTCGGCGGAGTACGTGGCCTGGCTGCGGAACCTGCTGGACGGCGAGGACATCCCCTGGCAGATCGCGGAGCTGGGCAAGGTGGACGCCGGGGGCGGGGGCACCGTGGCCAAGCACCTGGCGGTGTACGGCATGGACATCATCGACTGCGGCCCCAGCGTCCTGGGCATGCACAGCCCCTTCGAGCTGACCAGCAAGGCGGACGTGTACGCCACCTATCGGGCCTTTCGGGCCTTTCTGAAATAGACGGATGTCGGAGATCGGAGGTCGGAAGTCGGAGACAGAAGACGGAAGACAGAGGACGGAGTAGGCTCCACCGAAGCACAAGGGCTCATCCCTCGCTTTGCCCCTAACGCTGAACCGGGAACGGAGAACGCGGCATCGGCGCCTACTCGTTTTTTCCGCCGAAGGGCAACATCCCCGCCAGAGGACTCTCCCGCTCCGCTCCGGCCCACAGCCGGGGCGGAAGATGCTCCAGATAGGCCCGCAGGATGCGCACCTGGCCCCAGCTCCCTTCCTTGCGGCAGCGCCGGAGCCGATCCAGGTCCAGGCTCGCCCCGCCGGTCTCCTCCTCCGCTCCGGCCCGGTACAGGGTCTCCCCCTCGGGGCCGTGGATGCGCGAGCCCCCGGCCAGAGTGAACCCCTCGCACTCCCCCACCCCGTTGGTATAGATGTAGTAGGCCTGATTCTCCAGGGCCCGGGCCTGCTTAATCGCCCCGTACTCCCCGGGAATGGTGTCCGGGTCCATGGAGAGCTGGATGAGCACCTCCGCCCCGGACAGGGTCAGGCCCCGGGCGATCTCCGGAAAGTCCGCGTCGTAACAGATCATCACCCCGGCCCGGGTCCCCTTCTCCGGGATGTCGAAGACCAGGGGCTCCCGCCCGGGAACTGTGCCCTGCTCCAGGCTCGTGTCCCAGGGGACCATCTTGTCGTACCGCCCCAGCAGCCCCCCGTCGGGGCCAAAGACCGGGGCCTGGTTATAGAAGCCCCCCTCCCCGTCCGCTGCGATCTTCAGGCTCCCCGGCAGGAGATAGACCCCGTAGCGGGCGGCCATGTCCCCCAGATAGCCGAAGAACTCGTTTTTCTCCTGCAGGGGCGGCCCTGGGCTGACCCCGAACTCCACTCCCACGGCCAGATCGATAGGGGCCTCCCCGGAGGCGGCCCGGGCCAGCCCCTGCTCCAGGGCCTGCATGTTGCGCCAGGGATTGCTCCGCACCGGCATCTGGATGATACTCACTCGCAGCTCGCTCGCAGACATCGCTCACCTCCTCGGAATAGGGCCCGCGAAGCACACGAAAGAAACCG
>CAYFSD010000234.1:0-3902 GCA_964345705.1 uncultured Desulfohalobiaceae bacterium | reverse complement strand
CTTTCCCGTTGAAAGCGACGCCATCTGGATCCACGCCGTCTCCGTGGGAGAGGTTCAGGCCGCGCTCCCCCTGATTCACGAGCTCAAAAGAACACGGCCAAAACGACAAATCCTGGTCACCACAACGACTCCCACGGGATCAAAACAGGTGGAAAACCAGCTAAGCGGCACAGTCCTGCACTGCTATCTTCCCCTGGATTTCCCCTTTGCCGTCAAGCGATTCCTGGACGCCACACGCCCCGCCCTGGCTGTCATCATGGAGAACGAGAGCTGGCCCAATCTCTTCTGGCAGTGCCGCGAACGCGGGATCCCGGTTGCCCTGGCCAACGCCAGGATCTCCCCCTCCACCTTCAAAAGCTATAAAAAAATCAAAGGGCTCATGCAGAGCCTGCTCCGCGATGTGACTGTATTGGCCAAAAGCCGGGAAGACGCGGACCGCTTCCTCCAATTGGGCGGCAACCCCGAGCTCACGAGGGTCTGCGGCAACCTCAAGTACGATCTTCGTTTGGATACGGGTCTTGTGGGGCAAGGCAGGGAGCTGCGGAACAGTCTGGGCGGCCACTCCTTTGTCTGGGTCGGGGCAAGCACCCGGGAAGGGGAGGAGGAGCAGCTCCTGCGAGCCCACGCCTCCGTACTGGAAGAACACCCCGACGCCCTGCTCATCCTCGTTCCCAGGCACCCCGAGCGCTTTGCGGAAGCAGCGGACATATGCCGTAAGCTTGGCTTTGCCCCGCACAGGCGCAGCCAGGGGCTCATCCCCGCTGGCAGGCCCACGGTCTATCTCGGGGACAGCATGGGCGAGCTGCCCCTGTATTACGCAGCCTCGGACCTGGCCTTCGTGGGCGGCAGCCTGGTCCCGGTGGGCGGACACAACCCACTGGAGCCCGCCGCCCTGCGGCTCCCTGTCCTCATGGGGCCTCATGTATTCAATTTTGCCGAAATCGTGGACATGCTCGCAAGCCGGGAGGGGCTTATCCCGCTGCGGGACGGAAGCGAGCTTGCCGAGGTTCTGCTTCGGCTGATCCCGGACCCGGAATCCCGAAGGCAGACAGGAGAAAAAGCGGGAGCTGTTGTGGAGCAGAACCAGGGGGCTGTCGACTGCGTCATCTCCTGTCTCCATCAACTCCTGCCCTCAGAGGACTAAAAAACCATGCTTCGCCCTTTTGTCGAATCAATCGGCTTTCTATTCAGCTTGAGCGGTCCCCGCGCTCTGTCGCGCGCTGGAAAGCTCCTGGGGTGGCTCCTATGGTTTTTCCTCCCCGGCCGCCGACGCTTGGCGCGCAGGACCATGGAGCACCATCTCGGCTGCTCCCCGACCGAAAGCAGTAAACTTGTCTATCGCAACTTCCAGCACACCGGCAGATCCTTCCTGGAGCTGTTGCACTCCCGCAAGGTGGATTACCGCTTTATGCAGAACAGGGTCCGGATCGAGGAGCCGCAAAGGCTGGAGACGATCCTCGGAATGCAAAGGCCCATTGTCGCGATAACCGGTCATTTGGGGGCCTGGGAGCTTTTGTCCGGATTCATCGCCCTGTATTTCCCGAAGCGCCCCTGCCAGATCGTGGTCCGTCATCCCAAGAACGAGGCCCTCAAGGAGATGATGCTCCATTTCCGGTCCAAGAACAATGTGGAAATCGTCTCCAGCAAACAGGCCGCTCCGCGTGTGCGCTCCTGCCTGAGCAAGCAGGGATTGTCCGGTTTCCTCGTGGACCACAACACCAGACGCAGCCAGTCCGTCTTCCTCCCCTTTCTCCGGGAATACGCCGCCGTGAACATGGGGCCCGCCCTGCTCGCCCTCCGCTGCAAGGCGGTGGTCTGGCCCATTTTCATGGTCCGGGAAAACGGCGGTTACGTTATTCACAATCACGAGCCACTGGATACGCTAACCCTCGAGGGATCGCTTCGGGAGAAGGTCACTCGGGTGGCGCAGTTCTACACCAGCGAAGTGGAAGCCATGGTGGAAAGATACCCCGAGCAGTGGCTCTGGATGCACAAGCGCTGGAAGACCAGGCCGGATTGGGAGAAGAAGTCGGACGAAGAAAAGCCCGGCGCCGAATAGGATCGGGCCGGGCTTACGCATAGCCTTCTGTGTGGCAACTAACCGGCGAAGCCCTTCTCGAAGTTGGGCACCACCTGCTTCTTGCGGCTCATCACGCCGTCCAGCCAGGCCTGCTCGCCCTCGGGCTTGGCCCCGAAGGCCTTCTGCACGACCTCCGGATCGTCCGAGGCGATGAGGATCTGGGAGCCTTCCTTCATGATGTCCGTGAGCAGCAGGAACACGCTGTGGTAGCTCCCTTCGCCCTTCATGGTCTTGATTTCCTTGGCCAGATCGTCCTTGACCGAATCCAGCAGGCTCAGGTCAACGACCTCGAGCTGGCCGATGCCCACCTTGTTCCCGTTCATGTCGAAGTCCTTGTAGTCCCGCATCACCAGATCGCGGATGGGCGTGCCCTCGATGGCGGACTTCACCTTGAACATCTCCATGCCCAGGGATTGGAGATCGTCGATCCCGGCGACCTTGGCCAGCTCCTTGCCCGCCTTTGTGTCCGCGTCGGTGCAGGTGGCGGACTTGAAGATAACCGTGTCGCTCAGGATGGCGCAGGTCATGATCCCGGCGATGTTCCGGGGGATCTCCACGCCGTAGAAATCGTACATCCCCTTGATCACGGTGCAGGAGCACCCCACGGGCCAGGCCCAGATCTCGATGGGATTGGGGGTGGTGACGTCCCCCAGCTTGTGATGGTCCACGATCCCCATCAGCTCGCCCTTGTCCAGATCCTCCAGGCTCTGGGAGCGATCGGAATGGTCCACGAGATAGATCTGCTTGCCCGCGGCGCTCTCGATGAGCTCCGGGGCATCGAGACCGAACTTGTCCAGCACGAACTTGGTCTCGTCATTGACCTTTCCCTGAACAGCGGGCTTGCACTCCGTGCCGAGCTTGCTCTTGAGATCCGCCAGGGCGATGGCCGCGCATACAGTGTCCGTATCCGGGCTCTTGTGACCGACGACATACGCTGGCATAACCAACCTCCTCCAAATTCATTTTGCGATTCAGCTCATTTCCTTCAAATGCTTTGTGCAAGCTAGCACAAGATAATCCGGCTGCCAAGTTCTGGAATGATACAAATTCCAAATAAGGGGGTTGATTATGCCGCCAGGACACGAAAG
Source organism: uncultured Desulfohalobiaceae bacterium (assembly GCA_964345705.1). GTDB lineage: Bacteria > Desulfobacterota > Desulfovibrionia > Desulfovibrionales > Desulfothermaceae > JAIPDU01. The sequence goes on along the minus strand of CAYFSD010000234.1, from coordinate 734 downwards.
GCGGCGAGGAGGAGCATCAAAGAGACGGCGAAGACCAGGTAGGATCTCCTCAGGCGAAGGGCCAGCAATCCGCCCAGGAGGGCGGCCCCCCAGATTTCGGGCCAGCCGGGTCCCTCCTGGAGGGGCCAATAGGGAAGGATCGCCGCGCCAAGTGAATAAAGGCACATGGCGGCGAGCAAACCCAGCCCGGTCTGGAACGCGAAATACTGAACAAGGGAGCGAAGGACGAATCGGGCCGGATCGCCCCTCTTTTGGAGCGAGGAAGCCGCCGTCTCGCTCAGCAGGGCGTCGTGGACCGCGTTCTGGCGGCTCCGATGGAAGGATTCACCCCTGCTCCCCAGCCAGGCGAGGGGGATGGCGAGCAGGATGAGGGGGATCATCGGTCCGGGCTGGCTCACCTGGAGCAGGGCGGCTGTTTCCGCGCAGACGAAGGCAGCCAGCTGGCTCTGCGGAGGGATGTACGTGCCAGCGGGGATGGCGTCGAGCCACAGCAGCTCAAAGAAGATCCCGATCCCCAGGAAGGGAAGGGCCGGGTCCAGGATCAGGGCGAAGAGGATTCCCACGACCAGGGGGCGGTCCAGGAACCCGAGATGCACCGCGTTGCGGAACAGCGACAACAGGCCAAAAAAAAAGCGAAGACCGCCATGAGAAGAAAGGGATGCGCCAATTCGGACATGGCTTCCTCAAAGGGCCAGGGGTTTCCGCGATCCGTGATGTGTTATCGGTTATCGGTT
>CAYFSD010000233.1:0-3918 GCA_964345705.1 uncultured Desulfohalobiaceae bacterium | reverse complement strand
ACCGGGGCATCGTCTTCGATCTCACCGGGCTTCCCTCCGGAGCGATGCGCCTGGTGGACATGGCCACGGCCAGACCGCCGGCGGAGCCCGCGGGAAAGCAGACGCAGAGCGGCTTTGTCCAGGAGATCGTGCGCCAGAGCTTTTTTGAGCTTGTTCGGCGCGGCCTCGACTTTTTCGACTTTCTCGGCAGTACGGTCAAGGCTTCCCTGAGGTTCCTTTTTGGGCTCAGCTCCTACCGTAGGCGCGATCTCTGGGTTCTTATCCGGGAATGCGGAGTCGAGGCCTTGCACATCATCGCCCTGGTCAACCTCTTGGTGGGGCTTATCCTGGCCTTTGTCGGGGCGGTGCAGCTCAAGCGGTTCGGGGCGGAAATCTATGTGGCCGACTTGGTCACAATCGCCGTGACCCGGGAGATGGGGGCCCTCATGACCGGCATCATCATGGCGGGCAGGACCGGGGCGGCGTACGCCGCGCATCTGGGAAGCATGAACGTCAACGAGGAGATCGACGCTCTGCGCACCATGGGGCTTTCTCCCACGGAATTCCTGGTTGTTCCCAGAATCATGGCCCTGGTATGCATGATGCCCCTGTTGTGTCTTTATGCCGATTTCATGGGAATGCTTGGCGGCCTAACCGTGGCGGTGGGCGTGCTCGAGATTCCTCTCCAGCAATTCCTGAATCAGGCTGAATACGCCTTCAGCTTCGTCGATCTGGGGCTCGGCCTCTTCAAGAGCGTGCTCTTCGGGCTCTTGGTCGCCATGGCCGGATGCTTCCTGGGAATGCAGGCGGAGCGAAACGCCGCGGGTGTCGGGCTCGCGGCCACATCCGCCGTAGTGACGGCGACTGTGTCCATTATCGCTATCGACGGCCTTCTGGCCATTATCTGCAGTATTCTGGGCATCTAGTGTCTTGTCCTGTTCATGCTGGGCTTGGACAGAACATATGCACGAGTACACCGGTATCAAGATCAAATCGACGATGCAGGATAGACAAGTCACTAGCCTCTTGGGTGGAGAAATGGATAGTGGGCACCATCCCGGAAGCACGGAGAATCGATGTTGAGCGGAGACGAGCCGAGACGCAACCACTGCAAGGGCTCCATGGTCCATTTGAGCGTGGAGGACCTCCTCGTTCGATACGGGACGAAATCGATCCTGGACGGGGTGAGCTTTCAGGTCAAAAACGGCGAGGTCTTCGTGATCATGGGCGAAAGCGGCAGCGGCAAGTCCACGCTGCTCAAAGCCCTTGTCGGCCTGGTCCAGCCCGTAAGAGGCGATGTCCTCTTGCTGGGCGAAAACCTTTGGGAGACGTCTGATGCGGCCCGCAAGGCGATTCTGCGCCGGTGCGGAGTGCTCTATCAGCGCGGCGCCCTTTGGAGCTCCATGACCCTGGCCGAGAATGTTGCCCTGCCCCTGGAGCTGTACACCGATCTTTCCGCCGCGGATATCCGCGATCTCGTCTCGCTCAAGCTGGCCCTGGTGGGATTGACCGGGGCCGAGGGCTCCTATCCCTCCGAGCTGAGCGGAGGAATGCAGAAGCGGGGAGGCTTGGCCCGGGCCATGGCCCTGGACCCGGACATCCTGTTCTTCGACGAGCCCTCGGCGGGCCTGGACCCGGTCAATGCCAAGCTCCTGGACGACCTCATCCTGGAGGTCTGTGACAGCCTGGGCTCGACCGTAGTGGTCGTGACCCACGAGCTGGACAGTATTCATGCCATCGCGGACGACGCGATATTTCTGGATGGAAAGGAGAAGACCGTGATCGCCAGGGGAGCCCCCGGGGATATTCTGCAATCGAGCGAGGATCCCCGGGTCCGGGCCTTTCTGACCCGGGGAGGAGAACGAAAGGTGGACAGATTATGAAGGGACGGGCCACAAGCGTGCTCATCGGGGGCTTCGTCTTCGGGGCCCTGGTCATTTCCGCCCTGTTCGTCATCTTTTTGTCTCAGTCCGAATTTTGGGTGAAAAAGAATACCTACGTGCTCAATTTCAACAATTCCGTGAGCGGATTGTCCGAGGGCTCACCGGTCCATTTTCGAGGGGTCGACATCGGACGAGTGACCGATGTCCGAGTGGTGACCGATCCCGAGACCCTAGATGTCAGTATGCCCGTCTATATCGAGATCGATCCCCGCCGCATCGCTTGGAGGGACGAGGTGGAGAATGTGGACGAGCTTTTCGACAACCTGATTGATCGGGGGCTGCGAGCCCAGATCCGGTCTTTGAGCTATATCACCGGACAGAGTATGATAGATCTGGACATTATGCCCGAAAGCCGTGCAAGGACGGCCGAGAGGGATCTGGACTATCCCGAGATCCCCACGGTGCCCTCCAGATTGCAAGAGTTTTCGCGAACCATGGAAAAGCTTCCGCTGGAGGAGCTCTTGAACAAGCTGACCTCCGCGCTGGAAGGGATCGAGCGGACCATCAACTCCCAGCAGGTTTCGGAGAGCATGCAATCCATGAATCAAGCCCTGCGGGCCGCAGAGGAGCTCTTGACCAGCTTGCAGCGGGATGTCCCCGGGGTGACGGATCGACTGAACACCACTCTGGACACGGCCAAGGGGGTGATGCAGCGAACGGACGAGCGGCTGGGAGGGATTGCCCGCAATCTGCATAACGCGAGCTCGGCCGCGGAGAACGCCTTCCTCCAGATGGAGAGCACCCTGGCCCTGGAGGAGGGGATGGGGGGCAAGCTGGCCTCCAGCCTGCTGCAGACCCTGGAGTCGGCGCGGGGGACCCTGCAGCAGGCGGAGAGCTCTCTTGCGGCCGCGGAGAGCGTGGCCGGGGACGCCGAGCTTCGCTACGAGCTCACCAGCACCATCCGGGAGATCTCCTCCGCGGCCCGGTCCATCCGCTCCCTGGCGAGCTTTCTGGAACGGCATCCGGAAGCCGTGTGGCGGGGCAAGGGCGGCCAATAGGACGATGCCTGAACAGATAGAGGAGGCAATCATGACCAAGGGCTCGCATCCCTTCCCTTCCCTTTTGCTCCTCGGCCTGGTGCTGCTGCTGACGGGGTGCGCCGTTTCGCAGCCGACCAGCCTCTATGTCCTGACGGAAGAGGCGTCCTCCGGCAAGGAAGTCGACACGAAAGCCGCGGGCTCGGAATGTCTCCGGGTGCGGCTCGGTCCGATCACCTTTCCTGGATATTTGGACCGATCGGGGATGGTGACCAGGGTCGCCCCCAATCGGCTCGGCCTGAGCGAGCTCCATCACTGGGCCGAGCCCCTGGAGGAGAATTTCATCCGGGTTCTGGCCGGCAATCTGGACTCCCGTCTCTGCGACAATGCCTTTGCCGTGGTCTCCGGCCCGGAGATGGCCCGGAGCGACTACCGCATCCGGGTGGATGTCCATCGCTTTGAGCCGATGGAGCGGGACAAGGCGGTCCTGCGCGTCCGCTGGACCATCCTGGACTCGGACAGCGGGGAGGCTGTCGCCGTCAGACGGGCAGCCTACGAGCCAGCGATCGAGGGCGTGGAGCATCAGGCGGCAGCCGCGGCCATGAGCCGGGCGGTGTCCTTTCTGAGCCGGGATATCGCGGAGAGGTTGGCGGAGTTACCCGGACGATCCGAAAGCAAGTAGTTTCTTGATTCCTTGCCCGCGTCCGCCATTATTGGGGCACGGGCGGCTCGCCCCGGCGCGGGGAGAGCCGCCCGCTCGGATTAGGCCAGGATGTTCCGCAGCGACTTGCCGGGGTTGAATTTGACCACATTCTTGGATGGGATGGTCATTACCTCTCCGGTCTGGGGGTTCCGTCCCTTCTTGGACTTCTGCTCCCTGACCTGGAAGGTGCCGAAGCCGGTCAGGGTGACTTTGCTCCCGGAGCTCAGCTCGCTGGAGAGGCTTTCCAGGAGGGCGTCCACTGCTTGCCGGGCCTTGGTCTTGGTCAGGTTCGTCTCCTGGGCCACCTCCTCCACGA
>CAYFSD010000232.1:0-3946 GCA_964345705.1 uncultured Desulfohalobiaceae bacterium | reverse complement strand
GTTATTCGTAACCTTTTCAGCCTGAACCCGAAACGCAGAACGCAGAACGGTGAACGCGGAACGTTGAACCTACCGAGCCCGCAGCTTGGCCTTGTACGTGCTGCGGATCCGGGTCAGGATGGACTGCACCCGCTCCCCGGCGTAGTCGGGATAGGTCCAGGGCAGGCTCCGCCAGCCCCCGTGCTGATAGAGCAGGGTCAGATCGGCCCAGATGCCCCGGCCCAGATAGATGCGGTGGGTGAACTCCTTGCCCGTGGCCAGGACCAGCCGCTCCAGAGAGAGGATGCCGGGATCGAGGTTGACCCGCCTCGTCCCGTCGGGCCGCGCGTACCGCGCCTCCAGCTCGTTGAAGGCCAATTTTATATCAACCAGGCGCGGGGGATCAATCAGGGCCTCGAAGGCCACGATGCGACGCCGGATGGGCGTGCCCAGCTCCCCGTCGTAGTAGTCCGTCTCGGTGAAGGGGAAGAGGTCGGAGACATGGTCCGCGGGCCCCAGCTCCGCCTCCATGTCCCGGAGCAGACCGGGCCAGAACTGGTCCCAGTCCCGCCCGAAGACCGAGACCAGGGGCTGCACCGGAGCGGGCTCACTGGGCCGGCTCATAGCGCCTCCTCGCGAGCGAGGATCCCGTCCTCGCGGACACCAAGCGGTCGCACCGGAATCAGGGCGCCCTCGCGCCCCGGTCCGGGGTCCGCGTCCAGAACGCACAGGCTGTAGTACTCGCAGCGCCCAGCCGGTGGATCGCGCTGCTCCAGGACCATGCGCAGTCGGTCCATGCCGGACAGGCGCCGCTGGAACGCCTTCTGCTTTTCCCGCAGAACAGCGCGCAGCTCGGCGCTGCGCCGCTTCATGGCCTCCTGCGGCACGGTCCGGGAAAACCCGGCCGCCAGCGTGCCCGGCCTGGGAGAAAAAGTGAAGACATGGCCGTAGGTGAAGGGATGCTGCCTAACAAAGTCGAGGTTTTTCCCGAACTCTTGCTTTGTCTCCCCGGGAAAGCCGATCAGGAAATCCGCCCCGAGGGCGAATTCCGGCCAGATTCCGGAGAGCTCCCGGAGGAAGGCGGCCACGTCTGCGGGAGAATAGCGGGTGCGCCCCATATCCCGCAGGACCCGGGGGCTCGCGCTCTGCAGGGACAGATGCAGATGGGGGCACAGGAGCTCGCTCGCGGCCAGGGTCCTGAGCCCCTTGTCCCCGAGCAGGCCAGGATCCAGCGAGCTCAGCCTGAGCCTGGCCCCGCTTTCGCCCCCGGAGAGCAGGCGCGCCTCCAGCCAGGGGATCAGGTCCCAGAAATCGCGCATGCCCTCTGCGGATGCCGCATAGCCGCCCAAATTGATCCCGGAAAGCACCAGCTCCCGGTGCCCCGCCGCCAGCAGGTCCCGGGCCTCGGCAAGGATCTCCTCCGGGGGGCGGCTCCTGGAGGGGCCGCGGGCCAGGGGCACGTAGCAATAGGTGCACCCCGCGGAGCAGCCGTCCTGGATCTTGAGCGGCGGCCTGGCCCGGGGAAATCGGGATACGGCCAGGGGCCACTTCAGCTCCGGTGACCGGCGACCCTCCGTTTTCGTCTCCTCCTCCGGCCAGGCCAGGAGCTTTGGCTTGTCCCGCTGGGCCACAAGACGCCGCACTCCGGGCAGCTCGCGCAGCTCGTCATTCATCCCGGGGACGGCGCATCCGGTGACCGCGATCTCCGCACCGGGATTCTCCCGGTGCATCCGCCGGGCCTCGCGGCGCAGGTCCCGGAGCGCCCTGTGGGTGACCGCGCAGCTGTTGATCAGGATCAGGTCCGCCACGTCCGCGCGGGCCGCCTCGAGCCATCCCCGGCTTGTCCAGGCCTCGCGCAGGGCCTGGGTCTCGTGCTGGTTGATCTTGCAGCCCTGGGTGAAGAGATAGAAGCGCCGCGCCTCACTCACTGATGATTCCCCCTCCCAGCACGCGGCCGTCCCCGTTGTAGAAGGCCATCACCTGTCCCGGCGTGGGGGACGGAGCGGACCCGGCGAAACGGACCTCCATCTCGTCCCCGCAGCAGGCGGTTTCCGCCTGGCGCGGCGTCTGGCGGTAGTTGCCCTGCACAAAGACCGTCTCCGGCCAGTCTTCCGGGGAAAGCAAGAAATTCATCTCCCGCACCGTGCATCCCGTGGCGCCCAGCTCGTCCTTTGTGCCCACAATCAGGGCGTTGGCCTTCAGATCCTTGCGCAAAACGTACAGGGGCTCGCTATAGGGGATTCCCAGCCCGCGGCGCTGCCCCAGGGTGTAGCGATACAGGCCGGAATGCTCGCCCAGGCGCCGGCCGGAGCTGTCCAGGATAGGCCCCGGGCCGGGGAGATCTGTCGTGCGTTCCCGGACAAAGCGGCGGTAATCGTTGTCCGGGATGAAGCACACCTCCTGGCTCTCGACCGAGGCGGGCGGGTCGCCTATCCTTTGCTGAAGCGCCCTCTTGACCTCCTCCTTGCGCCAGGAGCCCAGGGGAAAGACGGCGCGGCCGATCTGCTCCCGGGTGAGCAGGGCCAGGAAATAACTCTGCTCCTTGGCCGGGTCCAGGCCGCGGTACAGGCCGGGCTCCGCGGTCACCCGGGCGTAGTGCCCCGTGGCCAGGCAGTCGCCACCCCTCTCCCGGGCGGCGTCCAACAGCAGCCCGAGCTTGATCCGGCGGTTGCACAGGGCGCAGGGGTTCGGGGTCACGCCTCGCGCGTAGTCCCGCAGGAAGGGGGTGATCACCTGATCCCGGAATTGCCGGCTGAAATCGATGCAGTGCAGGGTCACGCCCAGGCGGGAGCAGATGCGGGCCAGCTCCTGCCGCACGGCCATCTCCCGCTCCCCAGGAGGCAGGAAGAAGCCGTGCAGGGCCTCGGGCCGCCGTCCCTCCTCGCGGAGCAGGCACAGGGCCAGGAGGCTGTCCACGCCTCCGCTCACCGCGACGAAGGGGCGACGTCCGCTCCCGCTCACAGAAAACATAACAACCGCGATCTTCCGCCAGGAGCTCCGCTATGATTGCCCCAGGCCCGTGGGAAAGGGGAGATCCGGCAGGGCCCCTTCCAGGATATGAGCCACTTGAAGGAGCTTCTCCTCCCCGAAGGCCGGGCCGAAGAGCTGCAGGCCGATGGGCAGGCCCGTTTCCGGCCCCAATCCGGCGGGCAGGCTCATGCCGGGCATGCCGGTCAGGTTCAGGGGGTTGGTGAAGACGTCGGTCAGGTACATCTGCAGCGGATCCTCCACCTTCTCCCCCAGGCGGAAGGGGACTCCGGGGGCCGCGGGAGCCAGAAGCACGTCGCAGTCCTGCAGGGCCCTTTGATAGTCCTCCCGCACCAGGCGCCGCACCTGGGCCGCCTTCTTGTAGTACGCCTCGTAATATCCCGCGGAGAGCACATAGGTGCCCAGGACGATGCGCCGCTGCACCTCGCGTCCCAGCGCCTGGCTCCGGCTGGAGAAGTACATCCCGGAGAGCTCCTTTTCCGCGCTGTCGCGGTACCCGTAGCGCACTCCGTCGTAGCGGGCCAGGTTGGAGCTCGCCTCGGCCATGACGATGATGTAGTACGCGGCGATGGCGTAGCGGGAATGCGGCAGGGATACCGGGACCAGCTCCGCGCCGAGCTCCTCGGCCCGGGTGAGGGCCTCGCGGCAGACGCTGTCCACGTCGCTCTCCAGGCCCTCGCCCCAGTATTCCTCCGGCAGGCCCAGGCGGATGCCCTTGAGGTCGGTGCGCTGGGAAAGCGCCGCCACATAGTCCGGCACCGGCTCCGGGCTGGAGGTGCTGTCCCGCTCGTCCTTGCCCGCAATGACCTGCAGGACCCGGGCGGCGTCCTCCACGCTGCGGGTGAAGGGACCGGGCTGGTCCAGGGAGGAGCCGTAGGCCACCAGCCCGAAGCGGGACACCCTGCCGTAGGTGGGCTTGACCCCCACGCAGCCGCAGAAGGCCGCGGGCTGACGGATGGAGCCGCCGGTGTCCGTGCCC
>CAYFSD010000231.1:0-3949 GCA_964345705.1 uncultured Desulfohalobiaceae bacterium | reverse complement strand
AGCCGCCTTCGCCTCGCTCAATTCCATGATAATCCAATGAGTTGAGCACATTTTCCTACAAAAGGAGGCCTTATGCTCGGACTAGGCAGCCTGGAGGCGGCCCTGGCGGTCTGGCTCTGCCTCGCCGCGGCCCTGCTTTGCGTGGTCTACGGCGCGGTGAGCTGGAACAAGCGGGGCAAACCGGACACCGTGCGCCAGGAGCACACCGTCGTGGTGCGGGGACGGGGTGCCGGCAGGGAGGAGAAAGGAGCGGACCGCAAACCGGGCCAGGGGAGCGGGACATGATCGGCAAGCTGCTCGTCATCGCGGTCTATCTGGGCGTGGTCATCTACCTGGGGTACAAGGGCTGGCGGGAAACCATACGGACCCAGGACTTCATGCTCGCCGGCAGGGGGATGCACCCCTTCATCATGGCCTTCTCCTACGGGGCCACCTTCATCTCCACCTCGGCCATCATCGGCTTCGGCGGCGCGGCCGGGCTCTTCGGCTTCTCCCTGCTCTGGCTCACCTTCGCCAACATCTTCCTGGGCATCTTCGTGGCCATGGTCTTCTTCGGCAAGCGGACCCGCCGCATGGGGCTGGCCCTGAACAGCCTCACCTTCCCCGAGCTCCTGGGCCGCCGCTACCGCTCCGGCTTCATCCAGGGCTTCTCCGGGATGGTCATCTTCCTCTTCATCCCCGCGTATGCCGCAGCCGTGCTCATCGGAATCTGCCGCATGATCGAGGTGGGCCTGAACGTACCCTACAACGCGGCCCTGGTCGGCGTGACCCTGGTGCTGGCCGTGTACGTGATCACCGGCGGGCTCAAGGCGGTCATGTACACCGACGCCTTCCAGGGCTCCATCATGACCCTGATGATGCTCATCATGCTGGTCACCACCTATTCCCTGCTCGGCGGGGTGATCGAGGGACACGAGACCCTGACCGGCATGGCCCACCTCATGCCGGAAAACCTGCAGCAGGGCGGCATGCGCGGCTGGACCCAGGGCGCGGCCTTCGGCTCCCCCCTGTGGCTGACCATCTTCACCACCATCGTCTACGGCGTGGGCGTGGGCGTTCTGGCCCAGCCCCAGCTGGCTGTGCGCTTCATGACCGTGGCCTCGGACCGGGAGCTGAACCGGGCCGTCCTCTTCGGCGGGGTGTTCATTCTGCTCATGACCGGGGTGGCCTTTGTGGTGGGCGCTTTGTCCAACGCGGTCTTCTACCAGATGTTCGACACCATCGCCATCGCCATGGCCGAGGGCAATGTGGACAAGATCATCCCCGTGTACGTGGAGGAGGTCATGCCGGGCTGGTTCTCCGCCCTGTTCCTGGTGGCCATGTTCGCCGCGGCCATGTCCACCCTGTCCTCGCAGTACCACGTGGGCGGGACCTCCCTGGGCCGGGACTTCGTGGAGAAGGCCCTGGGCGCCTCCAGGGAGAACTCCATCGCGGTGAACAAGCTCGGGGTGGTGATCACCGTGGCCGCGGCGCTCCTCTGGGCCCTGGTACTGCCCATGTCCGTCATCGCCAGGGCCACGGCCTTCTTCTTCGGCCTCTGCGCCGCCTCCTTCCTGCCCGCCTTCCTCTTCGGGCTCTACTGGCGGGGAATGACCAGGGCCGGAGCCGTGACCTCCATGGTGGGCGGCTTCTGCGTCTCCATGTTCTGGCTCCTCTTCGTGCACGCCAAGGAGGCCAAGGCCCTGGGCCTGTGCGAGCTGCTCACCGGCCGGGAGACCCTGGCCGCGGCCGCGCCCCAGGGGAGCTGGGTCTGGCTCCTGCAGTGGGTGGACCCCAATGTGGTCGCCCTGCCCGTCTCCTTCCTCCTGGCCGTGGGGGTCAGCCTGCTCACCGCCCGCTTCGAGAAGGACCACCTGGACTACTGCTGGCGGAACTTCTGAGGGTTCTCCGTTATCGGTTATTCGTGACCCGTCAACGGGAGTCTCCCGGTAGATATGTCCTTGATCCTTCGGCAAGGACCGCCACGTCGCGAAGAACGCCAAGAGGCGCGGCCCGGATGATCCGGGCCGCGCCGGCGGGAGAGCCCCAAGGCGGGCAGGAAGCTACTGCTCCCGCTCCCGGCTGCGCAGCTTGTGCTTCTGGATCTTGCCCGTGGCCGTCTTGGGCAGCTCCAGGAACTCGAAGTATTTGGGCACCTTGAACTTGGCGATCCGCTGCTTGCAGAACTCCCGCAGCTCCTCCTCGTCCAGCTGGGCGCCGTCCTTCAGGGTGACGAAGGCCTTGGGCACCTCCTGCCACTTCTCGTGGGGCACGCCCACCACGGCCACTTCCAGCACGTCCGGGTGCTCGTGAATAGTGTTCTCCACCTCCACGCTGGAGATGTTCTCCCCGCCGCTGATGATCACGTCCTTGAGCCGGTCCTTGATCTCCACGTACCCGTCCGGATGGGTCACGGCCAGGTCCCCGCTGTGGTAGACCCCGCCCCGGAAGGCCTCCTCCGTCTCCTCGGGCTTGTTGTGGTATCCCAGCATCACGTTGTTGCCCCACATCACGATCTCGCCCATGGTCTCCCCGTCGTGGGGCACGGGCTCCAGGCTGGTGGGATCCACCACGTCCATGAAGGTGGTGGTGATGTAGGGCACGCCCTGACGGGCCTTGATCCGGGCCCGCTCCTCCAGGGACAGGCCGTCCCACTCCTGCTTCCACTCGCAAAGGCTGTGCGGGCCGTAGACCTCGGTCAGGCCGTAGGACTGGGTCAAATTGCAGCCGAGCGCCTCCAGCTGCCGAATAACGGCCGGAGAGGGCGGCGCGCCCGCGGTGTTGATCACGAAGCCGTCCGGCACGCTCACTTCATTTCTGCTGGCATAGTCGGCCATGGCCCCCAGCACCACCGGGGCGCCGCAGAGGTGCGTGGCCCTGTTCCGGGAGATCTCGGCGAAGATGTTCTCCGGAGCCACCCTGCGCAGGCAGATGTGCGTGGCCCCCGGAGCGCTCACCCCCCAGGTGTGGCACCAGCCGTTGCAGTGGAACATGGGCAGGGTCCAGAGGTACTTGGAGCGGGAGTGGATCTGATACTCCAGGATCTCGCCCAGGGCATTCAGGTAGGCCCCGCGATGGGAGTAGAGCACCCCCTTGGGCCGGCCCGTGGTCCCGCTGGTATAGTTCAGGGTGATGGGCATCAGCTCGTCCTCCACCCCGAAGAAGAAATGCTCCGGCTCCACGTTCAGGAATTCCTCGTAGTCCGGGCCGTCGAAGGCCTTGCCCTGGACGTCGCAGATATTGACCAGCCCGATGTCGCCCACCTCTTCCAGAATCGGCTCAATGGAGCCGCTGAACTCGGTGTCCACGAAAAGGAACTTGCTCCCGGAATCCTGGAGGATGTACGCGATCTCCTGGGGCGAAAGACGGATATTGATGGACACGAGCACCGCGGACAGGAGCGGAACCCCGTAGTGGGCCTCCAGCATGGGCGGGGTGTTGGGACAGAGAAAGGCCACCTTGTCCCCTTCGCCCACGCCCTGCTGCCGGAGCGCTGTGGCCAGCCGGCTAACCCGGTCCTTGAGCCCGGCGTAGGTGGTTTGCTGCTCCCCGTAGATGACCGCCGTTTTCTCCGGAAAGGTGAACGCGCTGCGCTCCAGGAAATGCAACGGGCTGAGGGGCTCGTAGTTCACTGTTCGCATGACTTGTGTGGCTCCTTGTTCTGAGGTTCGTCTGCTGTCCTCCATGCAACGCCGTGCCATCCGTAGGCGCTGTTCCCCACGGAAAACACGGTTCACTTACGGCCCGCCAAGCACACGGGGCCAATCGAGCGAGCTATGATACAGTGGCCTGTCACAAGGGCTCTGTCAAGCTCCCCCAAGGGCGTTGGCAGCAGAAGCGTGGTCGTGCTATCCCTTGGGTCCTCGGGGATACGCTCCTAACGTCCGGAAAAAGAATCGCAACGATTCACCACTCCGTAATCCTTCACGGGGTATTTCGGAATCTATTCACCGTAGGCTCTGCTTGATTT
>CAYFSD010000230.1:0-3957 GCA_964345705.1 uncultured Desulfohalobiaceae bacterium | reverse complement strand
ACTGGGTTTTTGAATCAACTGGCCATCGGCTCTGAATAGGTCCCCGTCCGGCATTCGCCTGGTTTTTCCCTGTGTGATCCCGGATCCCGGACAACACAAAGTGCCGGGCGGAAAAAAAGAGAGCAGATCCGAAGGCCAGCTGATTCAAAAAAACCAGTGCCCGTAGTCGCTGAGGTGTTGGAGTGGTGAATAGTTACCCGCAGTCTTGGAAAACGGCAAAAGGGCCCGCGTGGCGCGGGGTCGACTCCCCGGCCTTGCGGGCCTCTATCTTTGATCGGGCGGGGCTATTCCCTTTGGCTGTTGAGCTTTTCCTGCCAGGCCCGCACATCCTCGAGGATCCTTTCTGCGGGCAAACCCTGCTTGCGGGCCTTTTCCTTCCACTCCCCGATCAGGGGACGGATCCTTTCCTGGATGCTCCCGCGCTCTTTCTCGGAGAAACGGTGCACGCTCACCTCGTGTTCCGTGCGGGAATACTCCAGGGCCTTGTCCGCGTGGGCGTCGACGTACTCCCCGGTCCATTCCGCGTGCTCCCGGCCCAGCTCTTGTATGGCCTCTTGGGCCTCGGGAGAGAGTGCTTGCCATTTGTCCTTGTTCATGACCACGGCGAAGGGGTAGACCTGGAAGTTGCCCATGGTTACGTGGGGGCAGTAGCGGGCGAATTCGAGATCCAGCAGGACCTCCACCGAGGAGAGAAGGCCCTCGATCATGCCCTTCTGCAGGGCCTCCGGGGTGTCGGACATGGGCATGGACACAGGGGTGGCCCCCAGCAGGTCCAGGATGTCCGAGGCGCTGCCCGAGGCCCGCAGCTCCATGCCCTTCAGATCCGCGGGAGTCCGCACCGGCTTCCGCGTCATCAGGCTGGAGGGCGGGCTGGTGAACACGGTGAGGACCTTGACCTCGTCGAAGGCCTCGGGCTGATACTTCTGGAAGAGCTCCCACAGGACCAGGCTGGCGGTCCGGGAGGAGGTGAAGCGAAGCGGCAGCTCCATGACCGAGGTCAGGGGGAAGGCGCCCGGCTGGTAGGCCATGCACAGGTTGCCGATGTCGGCCTGTCCCTGGGCCACGCCGCGCAGCATGTTCTTGGCCCCGAGCAGGGTCCCGCCGGGGAAGGTGTTGACCGTCACTTCCCCGTTGGTTCGCTTCTCCACCTCCTTCTTCCACTGCTCCATCTGCACGCTGGGGAAGGTCCCGGCTGGGGGGAAGTTGGCGTAGCTCAGGGTCACGGCCCCCGCCGGGGCCACGGAGACGAGAAGTAGGGCCAGACAGAGGGCGAGCACGGGCAAAAAGAGCTTATGGGGCATGGTCCTTTCTCCTTGTGGGGATGCCCGTTTTCGGGCGCCCCTCCAGTGGCGGGCCGCCCGGTGGGAGAGCCGTGCGTTCCAGGCTTGAAGGGGATAGGGGCATCTTTGCTTTCCTGAGGAGAATCCGGTGTATCCCGAAGGCCGAGATCCTGTCAAGATGCGGCACTCGGGCGATTTCCGGGTCCGGGCCTTCGGAGTCGGCGGGGAAGGGGCACCCTGCCGGAGCCCGTCTGGGTCAGCGCCACCCCGGGAAGGATCAGCAAGGCCGCGAGGAGGTGGCGGGGCCCCAGGGGCTCGCCCAAAACGGTGAATCCGGCCAGGGCGGAGACCACGGGGACCAGGTTCATGAAGACCGCGGTCCGGGCGGGCCCGATGCGCTTGACCTGGATGTTCCAGATGATATAGGCCAGCCCGGTTCCCAGGACCCCGGCGCAGGCGGCGCCCAGCCAGGACACGGCCGCGGCTTCGGACCAGTCCTGGGCGAGCAGGCCCCGGAGATTCAGCAAAGCCAGGCCGCTCACTCCCCAGAGGGAGGCGTAGGCGGTCATGTGCAGCGCGCTGATGTGCTCGGGCAGGAGGCGATAGAGCACGGTGTACGCCGCCCAGAGGAGCATGGCCGCCACCATGAGCAGGTCCCCGGACAGCGAGGCTCCCTGCGAGGCGTGCAGCTCCGGGAGCAGGATCGCCGCGATCCCGGACACGGAGAGCAAGAGCCCCAGCCAGTTTGTCGGACAGAGCCGCTCCAGTCCGGCGGATACGCTGATGACACCCACCACCACTGGAGTGGCGCCGAAGATGAGCCCGCCGTTGGTGGAGGAGGTGACCTCCATGGCCTGGCTGAAACAGTAGGGGAACCCCGCCAGGCCCAGAAGCCCGAGCCCCACCGCGGCGAGATGGTCCCGGGGCCGGAGCCGGGCCGATCCGTGCCCACGGGCGTGGACAAGGGCGAAACAGTTCAATACAATCGCCGCTCCCGCCGTGCGTAGAAAGGCGAAGGTCGTGGTGTCGAAGCTCGCAAGGCCCATCTTGGTGAAGAGAAAGGTGAGCCCCCAGCTCACCGCGACGAAAAGAAGAAGCAGATCGCGCCATCCTGGAAGAATGGCTCGGCTCGGCACGCGCATGACGGCAGCCTCCCTGGAGAAAGTGTCGGCCCCTCGGTGGAGCCGCTCCCGAGAGGTACAGCAGCGGGCGGGAAAATGGCCAACGAATTCTGTTGATTTGTCTATAACGAGGTGTGATCCATGCTGTGCTCCGATCTGGACATCCACTTGCTCCGGGCCTTTGTTACCGTGGCGCGGGAGAAGAGCTTCACCCGGGCGGCGGCGCGGCTCATGCGGACCCAGTCCGCGGTGAGCATGCAGGTCCGGCGCCTGGAGCAGAACCTGGGCAAGCTGCTCCTGGTGCGCAACAGCAAGCGGGTGCGGCTCACGGACTCCGGAGAAACCTTCTTCCCCTTCGCCGAGCGGATCCTGCGCCTGAACGACGAGGCCCTGAACGAGATCGGGCAGCCCGAGGTCCGCGGCAGGGTGCGCCTGGGTATCCCGGACGACTACGCCGCCTATTTCCTGCCCCGGGTTCTGGCCAACTTCGGCGCCCTGTACCCCCGCATCCGGCTGGAGGTCTCCTGCGAGCTCAGCGTGAGCCTGCCGGGCATGCTGGCCGCGGGGGACATCGATCTCGCCCTGACCACCCGCCAGCCCCAGAGCGAGGGAGGGACCTTCCTCAGGCGGGAGCAGCTCGTCTGGGCCGAGGCGGAGCACAAGCGTGTCCACGACAGGGAGCCCCTGCCCCTGGCTCTGTTTCCGGAAGGGGTGTGCGTCTTCCGCGAGGCAGCCCTGCGGGTCCTGGCGGAGGCGGGTCGAAGATGGGATCTGGTCTGCACCAGCCGGGGACTGGCAGGCATCCGCTCCGTGGTGTCCTCCGGCCTGGCTTTGACCGTGGTCACGGAAAACACCCTGTCCCCGAACATGCGGCAGGTACCTCCCGAAGAGGGGCTGCCCGAGCTGCCCTCCATCGAGCTGGCCCTGCACCGGTCCCGGCAGTGCGCCAACGAGGCGGTGGGGGTGCTTGCCGAGCACATTCACCAGGTGCTGCAGGGAGGGACGCCGGCAGCCGGGCAGCGTGGCGGAGGCAGCGCGTGAGCCGCTCTGTGGCGCTTTGCTGTCCGGATATCGATCCCAGGCCTGGCAGGAAGAAACGCATCCGGACCGCGGAAGCGGCCCGGAAAGGAGGTATCCATGCCCTCGACGGATTGGCGGCTTCTGGAGCCCATGGACACGGACTGCTTCGGCTGCGGGAGCGACAACCCCCACGGCCTGGCCATGCGCTTCTATAGCAAGGGGGATCTGCTACGCTCGGACCTGGAGGTTCCCCCGCACCTGTGCGGCTGGAGCTCCCTGGTCCATGGCGGGATCCTGTCCACCATCCTGGACGAGGTCATGTCCTGGACCGCGATCCATCTCCTGTCCAGCTATATCCTGACCAGGGACATGAGCATTCGCTACAGAAGGCCGGTGTACGTGCGGAGGCCCCTGACGGCGTATGGCTGGATCAAGGAGGCCGGCCGAGGCAGGAAGGCGACCGTGGCCGGGGAGCTCCGGGATGAACAGGACCGGGTCTGCACCTCCGGAGAGGGGACCTACGCCCTGTTCACCGC
>CAYFSD010000229.1:0-3982 GCA_964345705.1 uncultured Desulfohalobiaceae bacterium | reverse complement strand
GGGTTGGGGATCAGGACGGGAAATGTCGCGTTGAACAGGATCTGCCGCACCTTGGAGCCGATGTGGCCCAGGCTGATCTTGGTGGAGAGGTCGCTGATGTTGCGCGGGCAGGTCATGAACTCGAAATCGCCCAGGATATCCGGGAGGTTGGAGGCGCTGTAGTCCTGCGGGGTGTAGAAACGCACCCTGTCGGGGTCCTCCTGGATGAGCTCGTGAACGTGGTCCTCGGCTGTGGACGGGCTGCGCATATAGGCGCTGGTCAGCTCGACCTGCAGGGCGCGGTTGCCCAGATAGAGGAGGAACTTTCGGCTCTTGGGGACGTACACCTTGAGCTGTAGGTCGAGCTTTTGGCAGAAATCCAGGCTCTGGAGGAAGGTTTCGCGTCCGAAGGGGGTGTTGCGGAAGACGTGGAACATGGTGTCATTCAACGGCATAGGGCTCCCCCTTGTTCTCGTCCTTGGAACCGCCCTGCAGCAGGCGTCTGCCCTCCTCGATGTCGCGATGGATCTGTTGTTTGAGCTCCTCCACCCCGGAAAACCGGATTTCGCCTCGGAGGCGGCTGACGAAGGACACCCCGAGCCGCTTTCCGTAGAGGTCCCCGGAGAAGTCGAAGAGGTGGACCTCCACGGACAGGGCCTGCTGGTTGAAGGTGGGGTTGTGGCCCACGTTGGCCACTCCGGGGTAGGAGACGCCGTCGTGCTCCGCCCGGACGGCGTACACTCCGGGCAGGGGGACCAGCTCGTCCGTGATCTCCAGGTTGGCGGTGGGGACGCCGATCAGGGGGCCGCCGCGCCGGCTGCCCTTGATCACCGCTCCCTCCACCTGGAAGTGGCGACCCAGCAGCGGCTGGGCCTCCTCCACGCGGCCCTGCTGGATCAGATCCCGGATCCTGGTGGAGCTGACCACCTCGCCGTTGATGGTCAGGGCCTCGATGCGCTCGGTGACGAAGCCGTATTTTTCCCCCAGCTCCAGCAGGGTGTCGTAGTTTCCCGCTCCGCCCCGGCCAAAGGAGTAGTCGTGCCCGATGACCAGGTGTCGGCAGGCCAGGCCGCGCACCAGATAGCGCTCCACGAACTCCTCAGGGGAGAGCCGGGCCATGTCCGGGGTGAACTCGAGGCACAGGACATAGTCCAGGCCGCTGGCCTTGAGCAGCTCGAGCTTTTGCCGGGTGGTGGTGAGGAAGGGGGGTGTTTGGCCGCGGATCACGCGGAGGGGGTGCGGGTCGAAGGTGACCGCGAGGCTGGTCAGGCCGTGCTGGGCGGCCCGATCCATGACCAAACTCAGGAGACGACTGTGTCCCCGGTGGACGCCGTCGAAGTTGCCGATGGTGAGGCTGGTGCCCCTGTCCAGGTCACCGGCGATTTCAGCGGGATCGTTGACTATGGGCATAGAGACCGTGCTAGCGCAAAATCGTTTTGCTGACAAGCGCGACCGGGCGGTTTGCTGAGGGGGTGCGGGTCTTGACAGAAGAGGCGGTTCCGCCTATAAAAATTTGTGCAAGGCGCAGGCCGAAGGCCGAAAAAAATGGCTTGCCAAAACGATCCTTCTCAGGTATAGAGAATGCTTTGCGCCGAAGTGGCGGAACTGGTAGACGCGCTAGGTTCAGGACCTAGTGGGGGTTACCCCGTGGGAGTTCGAATCTCCCCTTCGGCACTGGTGGTACGCCGAGGTAGCTCAGTCGGTAGAGCAGGGGACTGAAAATTCCCGTGTCGGAGGTTCGATTCCTTCCCTCGGCACCACTTCCCATTAAGGCCCCGCGGTTTCCTTGGAAGCCGCGGGGCCTTTTTTTTCGCGCGGAGAGGGGGCCTGCCGGGCCCATGAAAACATCACCCCACACGGGCGCGTGCGATGAGCAGCGAACCGAACCGGCTTTTCCTCCACAAGAACCGGCACAAGAGGCTCGCCTCCGGTCATCTCTGGGTCTTCAGCAACGAGGTGCTCTAACCGCACCGGGCTCAAAAGGCCGACTGCCGGCTTTTTCTTTCCCCGTGCACTGGAGGGGCCGGGTGAGCTTTCCGCTTCCAAGGGCCTCAGCAGTCGTGGCGGCATCTTCCGCAGCAGGTTCTTGGCCTGTCTATGAACCCTTTGGACTAAAGAGGCGCCTGCCCTCGCCATAGACAGCCGAGGGATAGCTGGCCAGGTCGAAGGGATCCCCGTTCCAGCAGATGAAGGAGGCCCACTTGCCCTGCTCCAGGGTGCCCAGCACGTCCTGCAGGCCCAGCAGATCGGCGTTCTGCCGGCACAGGATCTCCAGGGCCCGCTGCTTGGTCAGGCCCAGGCGCAGGAACCACCTGGTCTGCAGCAGGAGCTGCCCGGCCATGGTCACCGGATGATCCGACATGAGCCCGAACCTGACCCCGGAGTCCAGCAGGTGCCGGGCGTTGTGCCAGCTCTCCCGTCTCAGCTCCGTCTTGTAGGCGAAGGCGTCCATGGGCCCGTAGCACACGGGGATGTCCAGCCCCCGCAACTCGCGGAATATGTGGGGTCGGTCCACGGCCAGGGCGTGCTCCACGCTCACCCTGAGCCCGTATTCACGCACCATCCTGAGCAGGGCGGAGACGTCGTCCGCCTTGTGCACGTGCACCCGAAGCCTCAGCTCGCCCTCCAGCACCCGCAGCAGGGTTTCCTCCTCCATGGTGAAGGTGATCTCGCCCTTCTTGTCCTCGTCAGCCTCGTCGGAGCGCTTCTGTTTTCTGGCCGCGCTGTCCAGCTTGCTCCGCAGCTGGGCCAGGGCGCCCATCCTGGTTGTCGGGCGATTGCCGGACCAGGAGGTTGTGGACATGGGATTGTACCCGAAGGCCGCCTTGAGCCCGGCGCGGGCCACCAAGGCCTGGCTGCTGTCCAGGGCGTAGTTGCGGATCACCGCCGAGCTGCCGCCGAGGATGTTCCCGCTGCCCGGCAGCAGGCAGGAATAGAGCACCCCGGAGCGCACGGCATCCTTCAGGGCGGGGTCGTCCATCTGCAGGGAATCCAGGGGGTCGGCCAGGACCAGGAAGGGATCCTGCTTGTCGTTGGTCTCCGCCTCGTCCATCGGCTCCCCGGAGCGAACCAGACCGATGTGGCTGTGCGGGTCAATGAAGGCCGGGGTGAGCACCCGGCTCTCCTCAAGGATCTCCCCCCGGGCCTGCTGGGAAATGCCGGTGATGTGTTCCCCCTCCAGGTGCAGATAGGCGTCCCGGATCACCTCGTTTCCGGTATAAATGGTCTCCGCCTTGATGCAGGGCATGGCTCTTCCTTTTCGCTATTTTACTTCTTCCTCGTAGGGAAGAAAGCGTTTCTCCCCGTTGACCTGCGTCGCTCGGGCCAGCTCCACATGCCGTAATACGGAGAAGTTGGTTCCGAAGGTGTCGTCATCCAGGCCAAGGTCCCTGCAGATGCGGTCTTTGCTCACAGGCCAGTTCTTCTGGATGTAGTCCAGGATCCTTTGCTGCAGCTCGGTCAGGGACTCCTTATCGCTTCCCTCCTGCTTGGCCATGTACACAGCCCACGGATTGCACGTTTTCGGCTGAGCCACATGATCGAGATAGCAGTCCTCGCAGAGCGTTTGGTCCTGGAGCCTGTAGGCCTCGTTCCTGTCGATTTCAGCATTGCATTTGTCGCACTGCATACGCCGTATCTCCCGTGGAATCCTTGCCTGTCATCCTGGTCTGCCTGGCCTCGGGCTCACGGCTGTTTCGGCCATGGGCCTCCTCGAGGGCCAGCTCCAGAGGAATGATCGAGCCCGTGGTTATGAATAGCACGAATTCCCTTGATGCTCCAATACGATCTCCGTCGAAGCTCCTCCCGCTTCACCGGAGAAGGAAGAGCTGCGCAGGCTGGGGGAGCCCGCGGGATTGACATTCGGCCCCCGGGGGGCTCACAAAGGGAACCATTCAGAGAGTAGGAAAAGGGAACCGCGGTGGGCTTCTCCACTTCCCGTCGCGATCCCAAAAGCCTTTGGCAAGAGAGCGGAATAATGGCGACACTCGCGATCTGGATCAGG
>CAYFSD010000228.1:0-3989 GCA_964345705.1 uncultured Desulfohalobiaceae bacterium | reverse complement strand
GGTTGACGATGAACTCGGTGACTGCGCGGGGGGTGTAGAACTCCCCGGCGTTCCCGGCGCTCTGCAGGTCCTTGAGGATCTGCTCGTACACGTCGCCCAGCTCGTGGCGCTCGCCGGAGGCGTTGAAGTCGATCTCCTGCAGCTTGTTTATGACCTGCCGCATGAGCTGGCCGGACTTCATGTAGTTGTACGCGTCCTCGAAGACCCTACGGATCACTAGCGGCCGCAGGTCGTCCCCGCGGGCCTCCAGGGACTGGAGTCCGGGAAACAGCTCGTTGTCCACGAAGCGCTTCAGCTCCTCGCCGGTCATGCCCTCCGGGTCTGCGGCCCAGTTGCGCCAGCGCAGCCGTTCGGGGAGGGGCGAGACGTAGTTATCCTCCAGAAGCTCCCACTCGCGCTCCCGGTCGTCGTAGATCTTGAGGAAAAGCATCCAGACCAGCTGGCCGATGCGCTGGGCGTCGCCGTCCACGCCCACGTCCGTGCGCATGATGTCCTGGATGGATTTGATGGTGCTGCTGATGGCCATGGTCGGGGTCGCTTCCTGGGAGGTCGGGGTTCAACTAAGAAGAAGAATATCGACAGGATTTACAGGATGAACATGATCTTTCGGAGAAGGGCTGTCGGGATTGTCGTGCCGGACTTTATGCCTGCTGATGGTACAGGGCGTCTTCCAGCTCGCGGACGGCCTGTTCGTAGCCCTTCTTGCCGCCGAAGGCCTGGATCAGCTCCATGGGGGAGCCCAGGCGATTGAAGGGGTCCAGGGTAAGAATCTTGCTGTTCTCGATGGGCTCGATGCCGACTTCGGCGTATTTCTCCAGGAGGCCGTCGAGGACCTGACGGGCGGTCTGGCCGTATTGGCTGAAGTAGTCCCGCTTGCGGACGTTCTCGGCCCGCTCCTTGCGGCTGCGCGGCGGCTGGTCGTAGACGATGTGGCAGATAACGTCGAAGGGGTCCGGCTCCTCGCCAAGGGTTTTCCCCACCTCCTGCATCAGGTCCTCCCAGAAGACTCCCTGCTCGGCCAACTCTTCGATAATGGCCCGCTTGCGGTCGGCCCGGTCCCAGCGCTTGAGGAACTCGTCCAGGGAGGCGTACTGCTCCCTCACCCGCTTGCGGGTGTAATCCTTGAGGCTCTCGGTGATCAAATCCCCGTTGGCGTCCAGGTACTGCACCCGCTCGGCCAGGACCGTCACCTCCACGTTGTCCACCACGTAGCGCCTGGGCTCGGGCTCGCCTTCCCCAGGACCCTCCGGCCCCCATCCATCGTCATTCCCCAAGGGGTCGTCGCTTTCCCAGGGGGTTTGGAGCTCCGACTCTTCCCCCTCTTCGCCTTCCGCATCGTATTCACCCAAGTCCTCCCCGGTTCCGGTTACCTCCGGCTTCGCCTCACCGCCCTCGTCCTGGGGCACTACGGAGCCTCCGCCCGTAGGCTGATACACCTGCACCGGCTCCCCGTCAAAATTGGGGTCGGCGAACAGCTCGGTGGCCTTCTTGCAGTCCAGGATGGTGAACCAGTGCTTGTTGTAGTCCTCGTTGATCCGGCTGCCGCGCCCGATGATCTGCTTGAACTCGGTCATGGAGTTGATGCGGCGGTCCAGGACGATGAGCTTGCAGGTCTGGGCGTCCACCCCAGTGGTCATGAGCTTGCTGGTGGTGGCGATGACCGGATAGCGCTCTTCCGGGTTGATGAAGTTGTCCAGCTCCGCCTTGCCCTCCTCCTCGTCACCGGTGATGCGCATCACGTATTTGCGGTTCTCTGCCACCCGCCGGGGGCTCAGGTTAACCAGCGCCTGGCGCATGCGCTCGGCGTGGTCGATGTCCTCGCAGAAGACGATGGTCTTCTGGAAGGGGTCGCTGCCCTCCAGGTACTCCGTGATGCGGCGCGCCACCGCCTCGGTGCGCTGATCCAGGACCAGCTTGCGGTCGAAGTCCTTCTGGTTGTAGATGCGGTCTTGGATGAGATGACCGTGCTTGTCCGTCTGCCCCTTGCTCGGCCGCCAGCCCTGCACATCCTTGTCCAGATCCACGCGGATCACCTTGTACGGGGCGAGGAAGCCGTCCTGGATGCCCTGCTTGAGGGAGTAGGTGTAGATGGGCTCGCCAAAGTAGTCGATGTTGGAGACCTCCTTGGTCTCCTTGGGAGTGGCCGTCAGGCCGAGATGGGTGGCCTTGCCGAAGTAATCCAGGATGCGGCGCCAGGCGGACTCCTCAGCCGCGCTCCCGCGATGGCACTCGTCAATGACCACAAGGTCGAAGAAGTCCGGGGAGAACTCCTTGTAGATGTTCTTCTCCTCCTCGTTGCCGCTGACGGCCTGATACAGGGCGATGTAGATCTCGTAGGACTTGTCCACGGTTCGGTTGGTGACCTTGGTCATGGCCTGACCGAAGGGACGGAAATCGTTGTTCTTGGCCTGATCGGCCAGGACGTTGCGGTCCACGAGGAACAGAATCCGGCGCTTTTGCCGTGCCTTCCAGAGACGCCATATGATCTGAAAGGCGGTGAAGGTCTTGCCCGTCCCGGTGGCCATCACCAGGAGGATGCGGTTTTGGCCCTTGGCGATCGCCTCCACGGTCCGGTTAATGGCCACCATCTGGTAATAGCGCGGCACACGGCCGCTGCCGTCGTCGTAGTAGGGCTGCTCCACCACAGGCCGGGCCTGGCCCTCAATGCCCTTCCACCGGCAATAGCGCTCCCAAAGCTCTTCCGGCGAGGGGAACTGATCCAGCGCGAGCCGGTCTTCGGTCCGCAGACCGAGTCCGGTTCGGTCGTGGAACAGGAAGCCATCGCCATTGCTGGAGAAGGCAAAGGGGACGTCCAGGTCCTCGCTGTAGGCAAGGGCCTGTTGCATGCCGTCGCCGAGACTGTGGTTGTTGTCCTTGGCCTCAATGACCGCGAGGGGCTGGTTCCTGCGATAGCTCAGAAGATAGTCCACGCGCTTCTTATTGCCCCGAGCATGGAGTCTGCCGCGCACGATGACCCGGCCCGCGGTAAAGGACACCTCCTCCCGTACCTGGGTCTGGATATCCCAGCCGGCCTCTTTCAGGGCCGGGGTGATGTACTTGGTGCAGATGTCCCGCTCGCTCAGAGACTTTTTATCGCTCATGCAAAACGACTTTTTCCATTGATTGCAGTGGGACAGAAGGGGCTCTGAAAACGCGCGCGAAAAAGCGAAGTGCACTTCCATGATATGCCAAAATGCCGCCGCGGGGTAAAGCGCGAAAATCTGGGAAGTTACTCGCTCCACAGGGACGTCACCGGGAAACAGCGGCAATGAACCCGTCCTCCAGCTCACGGCGCAGCTTCCGGATCCGCTCCAGGGCCAGCTCGAAGCGGCGCTGCCCGGACTCTGGGAAGTGCCGCAGAAGGCGCTTCTGCTCCGGACAGAGATACCAGCGGCACATCCAGGGGCGGCTCAAGCGCGGGAGAAGGCATCCCCTATCCCCCAGGTAGCGGCATCCCAGACCATCCACTGGACCCGCCTGGGCCAGGGGAAGGGGCTGCTCCGCGAAATGGAGAAAAAGCAGGTCCGCCGTGTCGAAGCGGGCCCGCGCCCTTTCGCAGCAGGGATCGGGGCAGGCGGGGCAGGTCTTTTCGCACAGATCCTCCATCACCGGGATTACAAACTCCAGGAGCACCTCCATACGCCTGGCCCTATGACGCGCCAGCTCCAAATCCGCTTCCGGCAGCGAACGCAGCGAGCGAGACAGGCTCAAGTTGGCCTCCCGCCAGATATAGGGATCGCTCCAGGAGGAGGTGAAGGATTGACTGTGCATGGGTGGAGTAAGCATTCAGGGGGCGAAAATGGTGAACCGCAAAGATATCAACATGCCTGAAACGTTTTGTGTTGGGTAACTATTCACCACCTCAAGGCCTCAGCGTCCATGGGCACGGGGTTTTTTGAATCAGCTAGGCTTCGGATCTGCTCCTTTTTTTCCGCCGGACACTTTATGATGTCCGGGATCCGGGATCACACGGGGAAAAACCAGGAGAA
>CAYFSD010000227.1:0-3992 GCA_964345705.1 uncultured Desulfohalobiaceae bacterium | reverse complement strand
CGATGCCGAGGGCCGGACCATCCCCTGCCGCGGTTCCTTGCAGGACGCCGCCCTGTGGATCGGCGCTTCCGCCCCGGAGCCGCGCTTCGCACAAACCGACGAGGGCATCGCGGACCGCCTCACAGGGCTCTTGTGGTATCCCGAGCCCGACCTCGCGGACCGGCCGACGGACTGGGACCAGGCTTTGCTCCAGGTCCGGGAGCTCAACCGAAGCTCAAGCCGCACCTGGCATCTGCCCAATATCAACGAGCTGGAATCCCTGGTGGACGCCTCGCGCCACACCCCGGCCCTGCCGAGGGACCATCCCTTCAGCCGGACGGAGGAGGTCTACTGGTCCTCCACCACAAGCGGCTTCGAAAGGGACTGGGCCTATGCCCTGTACCTGCACAAGGGGGCCGTGGGCGTGGGGCACAAGACCCACACCGGGTTCGCGGTGTGGCCGGTTGCGGACACGACACAGGAATAAGGAGGCCCCATGGCGGAACATATCGAGGACATCACCATCACCCAGGAGGAGAACGGCCAGATCGTCGTGGAGGAGCTGGACAAGGAGGTCCTGACCAAGGGCGCCTGGAGCACCATCCTCTTCCGTTATCGGCAGTTCGATCCCCAGCGGGACGCATTCGGGCCGGAAAAGTACCTCATCCGCCGCTATAAGAAGGTGGGTGGGGTATTCCGGCCCCAAAGCAAGTTCAACATCACCAACAAGAAGCAGGCCCGCCAGATCGTGGACACCCTCTCCCGCTGGATCGAGGAGTCCGAGGAGGAATAGGGGCCAGGATATTCCCCGCGCCCTCCGCTCCTTCCCTACTCCAGGGTGATCCCCGCCTGGTCGAAGGTCATGACCTCGCTGAAGAGCGAGGCGGAGGCATCCAGCAGATTCATGGCCAGGGCCGCGCCGGTGCCCTCGCCCAGGCGCATCCCCAGGTCGAGGAGGGGATCCAGTCCCAGGTGACGGAGCATGATCCCGTGGCCCGGCTCCTCGGACACGTGGCCGGCGAACATGTACCCGCGACTGGCCGGGGCGAGCCGATCCGCGATCAGGGCTCCTGCTGTGGAGATCAGGCCGTCCAGGACCACGGGAACGCCGTGGGCCGCGGCTGCCAGAACGCACCCAGCGATGCCGCCGATCTCGAAGCCGCCAACCTTGGCCAGCACGTCCAGCCCGTCCCCCGGATCCGGAGCGTTTTCCCGCAAACCCCGGGACACCGCCTCGCGCTTCTTTTCCAGCCGCTCGTCGTCGATCCCCGTTCCCCGGCCCACCATGTCCAGGACCGAATGCCCGGTGACCGCGCAGCCCACCGCCGAGGAGGGAGTGGTGTTCCCGATCCCCATGTCCCCGGTGGCCACAAGCCGCACCCCGGCACGTATCCGCTCCGCCGCGACCTCATAGCCGTGCATCACGGCCCGGGCCGCCTGCTCGCGGCTCATGGCCGGCCCCCGGGCCAGATTGGCCGTCCCCCGGCCCACCCTGCGGGAAAAGAACCGGTCCGATGCCGTCTCCTCCTCGGTCAGCTCCGACGCGCTGCCCACATCCACCACGAAGACATCCGCTCCGGACCGTCCGGCTATGGCGTTGATCCCGGCGCCGCCCCGCAGGAAGCAGCGGATCATTTCCCGGGTGACCACCTGGGGGAAGTCGGTCACTCCTTCCACCACCACGCCGTGATCCCCGGCGAAGACGATCACCGCGCGCTCCTCGGCCACTGCCGGCAGGCCTCCGGCGATGGCCCACAGGCGCTCCCCGGTGTCGTGCAGCCGGCCCAGAGCCCGGGGTGGCATCACCAGGTTCGCCGTGTGCGCCTCAGCCTCCCGTCTGGCGGCTTCATCCACCTCGCGGATCCCGGACACCATCTCCTGCAGCTCGCGCTCGCATGCCTCCATGTCTCAAGCTCCTTGGTTTTTCCCCGAGTCGTGCCCCGGAGATCATAAAAAAAATCCCCGAACCGATTGCATCAATCGGTCCGGGGATTTGCCATCTCCTCCGAAACCAGCGCCGCGCCCGGCAGGTCTTCTGACTCGCGGATCGTCCTACTTGCCGCGCCTTCCCGCCCCGTTTACCGCGCAATATTTTCCGCGGATACGAGACAGTGGCCCTATGCGGCTTTCGTCCCCGCTCACAGCGGCGGGACCGTGCCGGATTCTCACCGGCTTCCCTCTCGGCCCGGCACACGATTCCTCAGGAATTGAGTGCCGAACACCGGACGCGCTGCATCTCCATGGGCTGAAAAGAGCGTTCCCTCGCCCTCCCGAGCTCTCGCTCCAAACAAGAGGACTAAAAGATTCTGCCGTCTTCCTTCCTTTGGGTCAAGCACCAGTCCGAACAGGGACTATTGCATCGGCGCAAACTTGGGAAACGTCCGCAAAAAAAGCACGCTTCGCTAGCCGCACTTGGTGTACCCGCAGGAATGGCAGAGGAAGCATCCCTCCTGAAAGACAAGGTCCATCCCACACTCGGGACACACCGACTTGCTCAGGCTGTTGTGGTTGTCCGGGGTGAGATTCTCTCCCCGCAGATAGGTGCTCTCCAGCACCCAGGCCACTGCATCGGGGATGGACAGGAGCAGGCCCTTCTTCTGGAAGACCGGGTGCTCCCCGCCGATCCCCTTGAGCTGGCGCACCACGTCCCTGACGTGGATGCCGGAGCGCAGGGCAAGGGATACCAGGCGGCCGATGGCCTCCGCCTTGGCCGTGATGGACCGCCCGGAGCGCCCGATGGTGGCGAAGACCTCGAAGGGCTGGCCGTCCACCTCGTTCACCGTGAGATACAGGGTGCCCAGACCGGTATTGACCTTCTGGGTGAATCCGTAGATCACATCCGGCCGTTCCCGGACCGAGGCTCCTCTTTGCTCGGAGGGCGATGACGCCGAGGCGCCGGTGCGCAGGACCTGCTCCTCCCGGCAGCCGTCCCTGTACACGGTCACGCCCTTGCAGCCCATCTCATAGGCCATCCAGTAAATGTCGAAGATGTCCTGCCGGGTGGCCTGATTGGGCAGATTCACCGTCTTGGAGACCGCATTGTCCGTGTGCCGCTGGAACGCCGCCTGCATTCTCAGATGCCACTCCGCATCGATATCCATGGCCGTAACGAAGACGCGCCGCAGCTCCTGGGGAAGCTCGGGCATGTCCTGTATAGTGCCGTTCGCCGCGACGCGCTCCTTCATCTCCCGGGTGTCGAATCTCGCCTCCTCCAGGGCCTGTTCAAAGTGGGGGTTGATCTCCTGCAGGCTTTCCCCGTCCAGAACGTTGCGGGAAAAACTCAGGGCGAAGAGGGGCTCGATCCCGGAAGTGCATCCGGCCAGGATGGAAAGGCTCCCTGTGGGCGCAATGGTGGTGGTGGTCGCATTGCGGATGGGCCCCTCCCCTCTCTCGGCGAACACCGAATCCGGATAGGCCGGGAAGGGGCCGCGCTCCTGCGCCAGCCGCCTGGAGGCGGCCTTGGATTCGTCCTGCAAGAACTGCATGAGCCGCTCGCCGAGATCCAGGGCCCTCTGGCTGTCGTAGGAGATGCGCAGCCGGTAGAGCAGGTCCGCCCAGCCCATGATCCCCAGCCCGATCTTGCGATTCTGCCGAACTTTTTCCCTGATCACCTGCAAGGGGTAGACGGAAGCGTCGATGACGTCGTCCAGGAAGCGCACGCTCAGGTGGACCACCTCCCGCAGGCGCTCCCAGTCCACTCCGTCCTCCTGGCCCTCGTCCACGAAGCGGGCCAGGTTCACCGAGCCCAGGTTGCAGGCCTCGTAGGGGAGCAACGGTTGCTCACCGCAGGGATTAGTGGACTCGATCTCTCCCTGGGACGGGGTGGGATTGTCCCGGTTGATCCGGTCCAGAAAGATGATCCCCGGGTCGCCGCGCTCCCAGGCCTTGCGCACCAGGAGCCACAGCACCTCCCTGGCTCTGAGGCGGCCCTGTTCCTCTCCGGAGTGCGGGGCGATCAGGGGGTATTCGACGTCCTCCTCCACGGCCTGCATGAACTCCTCGGTCAGGGCCAC
>CAYFSD010000226.1:0-4065 GCA_964345705.1 uncultured Desulfohalobiaceae bacterium | reverse complement strand
CAACGGAGACCGGATCATGTCCGGGACCCAGGACGAGGAAATGATCTTTGCCGTGCCCGGGGACAAGCTCCAGTTGCTCGATTCCGGGCTGGAAAAGGCGGGTCGCGCTCTCGGGGCCAAGTATCCCGTTCCTTTCCACCAGAACTTTCAGCCAGAATTTCCTAAAATATTCAAGGAGTTGGCGGAGGAGGCAGGATTGGCTCTCGGCTGAGGGAGACAGGGTCGGCACCCCTGTCGAATACACGCCTTACGTTCCGAGCCTCATTCGCGAGCTCAGCCTGGCACAACCAGGCAGGAAAATGCCGCGGGGCGGATGACGGCTGTTCGCCGAGGCTCGGGGTTCATACCTGTTTGGGAGCCGAGAAAACGGGCACTGCTGGGCAGATCCTGTTCAGGCCGCTCCCCGCGGACCGAAGAGGATGACCATGGCCCCCACCAGGCAGATCCCCGCTCCGATCGTGTCCCACTTATCCGGCCGAAAACCCTCCACAACCCACAACCAGAGCAGCGAGGAAAGAATGTAGATGCCCCCGTAGGCTGCGTAGGCGCGACCGGCGAAAGCGACATCGATGCGAGTCAGGGCGAAGGCGAACAGGGCCAAACACATCATGCCCGGCACCAGCCAGAGGGCCGTCCTGTCCAGCCGCAGCCAGGCCCAGAAGGCGAAACAGCCCCCTATCTCGGCAAAGGCGGCCAAAACGTAGATCGGGATAGCAGCGAAAATGGATGGGCCCATATTTTCTCCACAAAGTCGGAAATCCTCAGTTCCGAGAAGAGTAGAGAGATAACCGGCGGCAGACACGCACAATCCGCTTGCTCCGGCGAGGATCACGGGGACATCCGATGGAGGTGCTCTTCTTGAGTTGACAGGTCACCAGGTATCACTTTTTTGCTCTCTGGGGCCTGCAGACAAGCCAACTCTATCTCTTCCAAATCAGATCAGATCCGCACCCCGGTCCAGCGCAGGCAATAGGCAGCGGCGATGCCGGCCAAGAATCCCGCGGCCAGATTGGAGGCCAGGGTGATGCCCAGGATGAGCACGGCAACAAAGAGGTCCGCCCGCTCGGTGAGGTCCAGCACGGTCAGGGCCAGCTGGGCCCCGGCGAAGACCAGGAGCACGCCGAGGACGGCCATGGGCAGCAGATGCAGCGCGGACAGGATGTCCCCGCCGAGCAGGAGGGGAAGGAGGATGAAAATCGCCCCGATCATGAGGTTGGACCCGGCGGTTGTGGCTCCGAAGCGGTAGTGCGCCGCAAGGCCTCCGGATCCGTGGCACAGGGGCATTCCGCCCAGAAAAAAGCTCAGGCCGTTGGCCAGGGCCATGCTCACGCAGGCCGCGCGATTGCTCACCCGCTTGGAGCGCCCCCCGAAGTACTGCCGGGAGAGATCGGTGTACGCGAGCACCGCGTTGCCCAGGGTCATGGGCAGCTGGGGCAGGACCAGGGCGAAGAGGGCGAAGGTGAAGTCAGCCCGGCCCGGAAAGCCAAAGGGCATGATCTCGGGCAGATGGAACCCGAGCCCCACGCCCGCCAGCTCGGTGTGCGCTCCCAGGAGAAGCCCCAGGATCAGCCCGCCTATGATAGTGGCCAGAGCGGCCGGTATCCGCTTGTTGTCCAGAAGCAGAAGCGTGACCAGGCCGCCGGCCACGCCGATGGCGATCCCGATGGGCACCGGTCCCAGGGACTGCAGGGCCAGATAGGGCTCCGCCGCCCCCTTGAGCTCCTGGAAGGCGGATTTCCCCAGCATGAACTCGATTCCCCCGGCCATGAGCAGGGACCCGGTGGCGAGCTGCACCCCGCGGATCACCGGCTTGGGGGTGTAGCGCTCCACCAGGGCGATGGCTCCGGTGGCGCCGATAAAAAGAAGCACCGCCCCCAGCAGCAGGCTGGAGGCCAGGATCTGGGAGGCGTCCATGGAGGTGGCCACCGCATAGGCGCCGATGACCTTCATGGGCTGCACCGGAACGGTCACCCCGAAATAGAGCCCGGCCACAACGTAGAACAGCCCCACGCTCACGAAGAGCCCCACGGGGTTCATGCCGTTGACCAGAATCATGGCCAGGGCGATGGGGAGCAGAGTGCCCAGGTCGCCCAGGGATCCGGCGAATTCCAGCCGGTCGAAGCGAAAGCTCCGGCTCATGGCCTCTCCTTGCTCCCTTCTCCGGTTCCTGGACTGGCGGTTAGACAACGGCCTCAGAAGAGCGCCTGGTACAGGAGCCTGGCGCTCATCACGAAGAGCACCCCGGCGAAGATCAGGCGCACCGTTTTCCCCTGCAGCTTTCCGGACATGATCCGCGATCCAAACTGGCCTCCGGCGAAGGAGAACACCGCGGCGAGCAGAACAAAGGGCCAGTTGATGGCGCTCATCGAGGCGTGGGTGGCGAAGCCGGTGAGCGAGGAGAAGCAGACGATGACCGTGTTCGACGCGGCTGCGGTCCGGGTGGGGATTTTGAGGGCGTAGATGAGCAAAGGCACGATGAACACCCCGCCGCCGATGCCCACCAGCCCGGAGATGAAGCCGACTCCCAGGCCGATGGCGGCGCTGCCGCAGACCTTGAACGCCGTGCCCTGGTACTCTTCCCGCACCTCGCCCTTGGGCTGGATGAGCATGCGCACCGCCCCGAACAGGACCACCACGGCCAGAATGAGGACAAAGGACTGGGCATCGATGCGGTGCGTGGTCAGGGCCCCCAGCGGAGCGCTCAGCCCAGCGGTGAGCAGGGGCAGGGCCACGCTGTAGTCCACCATCCCCCGCCGCATGTAGATCCCCGCAGCGGAGGCCGCGCCAACGAGATTCAGGAACAGCGAGGTGGAGGCCACCACGGACTTCTCGAACCCCAGAAGGGCGAAGAGCGGGGAAAAGAGCAACCCCCCTCCCAGCCCGACCATGGTCAGGACCAAGGAGATGAGAAAAATCCCGATGAGCAGGGCGCCAGTGAAGACCATACCTCTCCCTCGGCCTGGAGCGGCCCTTGAATGCGCGGAATTCCGCGTATGCTCGACTTGCTTCGAATCCCGGAGACCAGCCGGCCCCTAGAGAAACATGACTATTTACGGGGAAGCAGCGAGTCCCCTCACCATCCCTTCGAAGAGCCCGGGGGCCGCCCTTGGTCCCGGGCGACCCCCGGATACCCCGAGCTAGTCCTGTTTGTCCTCGTTAGGAGTGCAGGGGTGCTCGGCGGTGTCCCCGTGACACTCCCTGATCTGCTCGGGGCTGCACTCCTCGGGAGCTCCTTTCAGCTTGTCCGGCTGCTGACAGCAGTTCTCGCACATGGTTACTTCCCTCCTTTTTGACTGTTTTCCTGATCAAAACCCGAACACATCTGCGCATTGAGGTCCCTGAAACCTCCCGCCCGCTCCGGAAGACGGGCCAGCTCCGATCCCAGGCGCTCCAGCTCCTGCGTCTGCACCAGATAGTGGGTCCAGTAGCCCCGCTTTTCTCCCCGGACCAGGCCGGCCTTGCGCAGGATCTGCAGGTGCTGGGAAGCGGCCGCCTCCGTCACCCCCAGGGTCCGGGCGAGGGCGCCCACGCACAAGCTGTGGGCGAGCAGGAGCTCCACCATGCGCCACCTGGTTTCGTGGGCCAGGGCCTTGAGCGCGGCAACGGTTTCCTCGTTCGACATATGCGACCTCTTTTCCTTAAAAACAATCAAATCATAATTTTCTTGTTTTGTTAAGTCAATACTTAATCAAGCTGTGAAGAAGGCGTTTCCATTTTTGCGGTTTGCACGTTTTGCTTTCAATCTACAAAAAAGCTCAGAGCCCGATATGTCCCCTGGGCGTCAGCGATTCTCTGGATTCGGGAGTGTCCGAATCCGAGCGAGCCTGTGCTTTTTGCATAGTAACAAATCTTTTTCCGTGGGGATTGTTTTCTGGTATACTTCTGTACATGTGGGAGCCCTCAACCTAGTTCTTGTCACGTTTCAATTGTCGCAAAAGAGGAACACACAGAAAGGGCTGCACCGAACATAGTGGAACTGTTGTCTGATACAAGCTGAAGCATAAGCTCTCGAGGAGATGCTCACGCCATGAATGGACAGGAAATCAATGCGGACAGCCCAAGGAT